>DATMJT010000288.1:0-9008 GCA_035553735.1 Pilimelia sp. | reverse complement strand
GCCGGCGGTGAAAGACGTCGGTGAGCCGTGTGCGGGAAAACCGCACGCACGGTTCGATGGGGAGGGGCTGGAAACGGAACCATGGTCACCGCGCCAGTCCCTCACCCTCCGCGCCCGGCGCGGGTGGTGCCTGCCCGGCGCCGTCGGTGATCAGGTGATGCTTGGAGCCCGGGCGGCCACGGTCTACCGGACTCCGGCCGGTTTTGGGCCGCCCTTGAGGGCCCGTACATGGCTGGAGTCGACCACCGCGCGGGACATGTCCAGCTTCCCGGCGGCCCTCAGCTCGGCGAGCAGGACCTCGTGCAGCCGTTGCCACACGCCGGCGTTGTTCCAATCCCGTAGCCTCCGCCAGCAGGTCATGCCGCAGCCGAACCCGAGTTCGTTGGGCAGCCATTCCCAGCGGATGCCGGTGTAGAGAACGAACAGGATGCCGCACAGCACCTTGCGGTCATCGACCGGTCGACGCCCGGGACCCGACCGTGCCCGCTGCTTCGGAATCAGCGGCTCGATCCGGGCCCAGAGGTGGTCATCGACCAGCCACGGTTGCGGGTCGCGCTTCCTCATGTCACCGACAACGACCCACCAAAGATCAGGTCATACCGATGCACCCGATTGAGTTAGGAGTTCTAAGACCACCGAACCAGCCACCGCCCGCGCCCTCCTGGAATCCTCGACCTACGGCAGGTGACGGTCACCGCGGACGCACCACACACCGTCAAGGCCACCGCCACGGCCGTTTGGGAGTGTCAAGTTAGTTGTACACACCCCGTCCGGTGCGCCGCGAGGTCCCGCCCGGTCACTCAGCGGTCATTGGCCCGCCCAGGGCGCGGGCGACGGCCGCGGCGGCGGCCAGCACCTCGGCGCCGATGGCGGCGGGGTCGAGCGGGGCCAGCGCCACCACGCCGACGCTGGCCTCCAGCCCGTCGACGCCCAGCACGGCGGCGGCCACCCCGTACGCCCCGGCCTGGAGCTCGCCCGACGTGGCCACCGGCGCCCCGTCCCCGCGCCGGCCGGCGAGGATCGCCTGCCCGGCCGCCCCGCGGTCCAACGGGTGCCGGGCGCCCGTGCGGTACGCGACGTGGAACGCGGTCCAGCTCGGCTCGACCACCAGCAGCGCGACGGCCTCCGTGCCCTCCGCCGCGGTCAGGTGCGCGGTGGCCCCCGAGCGCTCGGCGAGCTGGCGCAGCGCCGGCAGCGCCGCCTCGGCCAGCAGCGGCTGGGCCCGGCGGGCCAGGTGCAGCACCCCGGCGCCGAGCCGCAGCCGGCCCTCGGCGTCGCGGCGCAGCATGCCGTGCGCGCCCAGCGCGCCCACCAGCCGGTAGACCACCGCCCGGCCCACCCCGAGCCGGGCCGCGGCCTCGGTGACGGTCAGCCCGCCCGGGGCGTCCGCGACCAGATGCAGCAGGCGCAGCCCCCGGTCCAGGGTCTGGGCGGTCTCGCCCGGTCGGTCGCGGTCGGTCACCCGGCGAGGGTACGCCGGCCGCGGTCCCCGGCCCTGCCCGCGGCTACCCTGTGGGGGTGACGCTGCGCCTGTACGACACCGCGACCCGCTCGGTGCGGGACTTCGTGCCCCGCGAGCCCGGCCGGGTGGGCGTCTACCTGTGCGGCCTCACCGTGCAGTCCGGCCCGCACATCGGGCACCTGCGCTCCGGGGTGGCCTACGACGTGCTGCGCCGCTGGCTGCTGCACTCCGGGTACGAGGTGACGTTCGTCCGCAACATCACCGACATCGACGACAAGATCCTGGTCAAGGCCGTGGAGCAGGACCGGCCGTTCTGGTCGATCGCCTACGCCAACGAGGTGGTGCTCGGCGCGGCGTACCGCGCGCTCGGTGTGCTGCCGCCGACCTACGAGCCCCGGGCCACCGGGCACGTCCCGGAGATGCACGCGCTGATCGCCCGCCTGGTCGCCGACGGGCACGCGTACCCGGCCGGCGACGGCTCCGGCGACGTCTACTTCGCCACCGGCTCCTACCCCGACTACGGCGCGCTGTCCGGGCAGCGCCACGACGAGCTGCGCGGCGAGGCCGAGGACGGCCGCGGCAAGCGGGACCCGCGGGACTTCGCGCTGTGGAAGGGCGTCAAGCCGGGCGAGCCGGCGGACGCCTACTGGGACTCGCCGTGGGGCCGCGGCCGACCCGGCTGGCACATCGAGTGCTCCGCCATGTGCTGGCGCTACCTGGGCGCGGAGTTCGACATCCACGGCGGCGGGCTCGACCTGATCTTCCCGCACCACGAGAACGAGATCGCCCAGTCCCGGGCGGCCGGGCTGCCGTTCGCCCGCTACTGGGTGCACCACGGGCTGCTCAACCTCGGCGAGTCCAAGATGGGCAAGTCGCTGGGCAACGCGCTGGACATGGACTACGTCGCCGGGTTGGGCGTGCGCCCCGTGGAGCTGCGCTACTACCTCGGCTCGCCGCACTACCGGTCGCGGATCGACTACTCCGACGAGGCGCTGCGCGAGGCGGCGGTGGCGTACCGGCGGATCGAGGGCTTCGTGCGGCGGGCCGCCGAGCGGGTCGGGCCGGGCGTCGGGCTCGGGGCCGGGCCGGGCGAGCCGGGCACGTTGCCGGCCGGTTTCGCGGCCGCGATGGACGACGACCTCAACACCTCGGCGGCGCTGGCGGAGCTGCACGAGGCGGTCCGGTCGGGCAACACCGCCCTGTCGGCCGGCGACGACGACGGCGCGCGCCGGGCGCTGGCCGGGGCGCGCGCCATGCTCGGCATCCTCGGCCTCGACCCGCTGGCCCCGCCCTGGCGCGACGACGGCACCCCGGCGACGGACCTGCGCGGCGTGGTGGACGCCCTGGTCGGGCTGGCGCTCCAGCAGCGGGCCGCGGCCCGGGAGCGGCGCGACTGGGCGGCGGCGGATGCGGTACGGGATCAGCTCAAGCTGGCCGGCGTCACGGTGGAGGACACCGCGCACGGCCCCCGATGGACGGTTGAGGGGCACTGATGGCGGGCAACTCCCAGCGGCGCGGACGGCGGGCGACGCCGAAGAAGGGCGCCCCGGGCGGCTCCGGCGGCAAGAACCGGGCGGGCCTCAAGGGCAAGGGCCGCACGCTGCCGGCGGAGGAGCGCCCCTGGCACAAGGGGTACTCGGGCACCGAGGAGCTGCCCCGGCGCACCGCGTGGAAGCAGGAGAAGGAGCGGCGCGCGGCGGCCGCCGAGGGCCGCGCCCCGAAGGTGGGCGTGCCGGGCAGCAGGGACACCACCTGGGGCGCCGGCCGGTCCGGGGCGACGGCGCCGCAGCCGACGGCGGGCCGCGGCGGTGCGGCCGCGCCGGGCGGGAGCGCGGCGCAGGGCCGGACCGCCGCCCGCGGCAAGGCGGCGGGCCGCGGCGCGGCGCGCACGGGCCCGCGGGTGGCCCCGGGGCGCCGGTCGGCCCCGCCCAAGGACGCGCCCGAGCTGCTGGTCGGGCGCAATCCGGCGCTGGAGGCGGTACGGGCGGCGGTGCCGGCCACCGCGCTGTACGTGGCGCAGGGCATCGAGGTCGACGACCGGGTCAACGAGCTGGTCCGCACGGCCGCCGACCGGGGCATCGCGATCCTGGAGGTGTCCCGGGCCGAGCTGGACCGGCTGACCGGGGGCGTGCTGCACCAGGGCGTCGGCCTGCAGGTGCCGCCGTTCGCGTACGAGCCCTTCGAGGACCTGCTGGCCGCGGCCGGCGAGCAGCCGGCCCCGCTGCTGGTGGCCCTGGACGGGGTGACCGACCCGCGCAACCTGGGTGCGGTGATCCGGTCCGCGGCGGCGTTCGGGGCGCACGGGGTGTTCGCGCCGCAGCGGCGGGCCGCCGGGGTCACCGCCACCGCGTGGCGCACCAGCGCGGGCGCGGCGGCCCGGCTGCCGGTGGCCCAGGTGACCAACCTGACGCGGGCGTTGAAGCAGTGCCAGGCCGAGGGCTTCGTCGTCGTCGGCCTGGACGCCGACGGCGAGACGGATTTGTACGACCTGGAGGCCGCCGTCGGCCCACTGGTGATCGTGGTCGGCTCCGAGGGCCGGGGGCTGTCCCGGCTGGTCGGGCAGACGTGCGACCTGCGGCTGCGCATCCCGATGCACTCGGACGTGGAGTCGCTGAACGCCAGCGTGGCCGCGGCCGTGGCGCTGGCCGAGGTGGCCCGCCGCCGGTCCCGCTGACCGCCGATGACTGCGCCGCTGGGCGGGTACACGCTCGGGGTCGACCTCGGCACCTCCAACACCGTCGCCGTGCTGCGCTGGCCCGACGGGCGGACCCGGCCGCTGCTGTTCGACTCGGCCCCCGTGCTGCCGTCCGGGGTGTTCCTGGACGCCGCCGGGCGGTTCCACGTCGGCCGGGACGCGCAGCGCCTCGCCCAGGCCGACCCGGGTCGCTACGAGCCCCACCCCAAGCGGCACATCGACCACGACACGATTCTGCTGGGCGACGCAGAGGTGTCCACTGTAGATGTCCTGGCGGCGGTGCTGGGCGCCCTCGCGCGGGCCGCGGTGGAGGCGACCGGGTTCGTGCCGCCGGCGGTGCTCACGTACCCGGCCAGCTGGGGCGCCCGACGTCGGGAGGTGCTTGCCGCCGCGGTCGCTCGGGCCGGCTGGCCGCCGGTCGCGGCCGGCGCGGGGCCGTCCGGGCACGCCCCGGGGGCGGGTCCGGCCGCGGTGCGGCCCGGCGGGCCGGCGGTACGGGATGCCGCGGACGGCGGGCCTCCGGTGCCCGCGCCCCGGCCCGGCGAGCCGGGCGCCGTGGCCCCCGTCCCGGTGCCCGGGGGAACGCTGCTGGTGCCCGAGCCGGTCGCCGCCGCGCGGTACTTCGCCGAGGTGCTGCGCCGGCCGGTGCCGGTGGGCGGCGCGCTGGCCGTCTTCGACTTCGGCGGCGGAACCCTGGACGTCGCCGTGGTCCGCAACGTCGGCACCGACCCGGCCGGGCGGGCGGAGTTCGCGGTGGCCGGCTCCGGCGGCCTGGCCGAGCTCGGCGGACTGGACCTGGACGCCGCCCTGGTCGGCCACCTCGGTCGGGTGCTGGCCGGCTCGGCGCCGCAGGCGTGGCACCGGCTGCACGCCCCGGCGACCGCCGCCGAGGCCCGCGACCGGTGGCAGTTCTGGCAGCACGTGCGGGAGGCCAAGGAGATGCTCTCCCGGGCCGCGGTGGCCCCGGTCCCGGTACCGGGGGTGGACCAGGCCGCCCACCTCACCCGCGAGGAGTTCGAGGAGCTTGCCGCGCCCCTGCTGCGCCGGGCCGTCCGCGAGACGGGCCGGGTGCTGGCCGGCTGTCGGCTGGCTCCGGGCCAGCTCGCGGGGCTGTTCCTGGTGGGCGGGTCGTCGCGGGTGCCGCTGGTGGCCCGGATGCTGCACGCCGAGCTCGGGATCGCGCCGACCGTGCTGGAGCAGCCGGAGCTCCCGGTGGCCGAGGGTGCGCTGGCGCACCTGCCCAGCGTGGTCGCGTCCGCGGCCGCGGCGCTCGGGGATGCCCGGGCGGCCGGCAGGGCCGCGGTCCAGGTCACCGGGGCGGTAGGGGCGCCGCCGGCTCCTCGGACGGCGCCGGCCGGAGCGCTCGGCGGGTCCGCACCGGCTTCCGTGCCCGCACCGGGTTCCGCGGCGGCTGCGGCGACCGCTCCGGGCGGCACCGGGCCGGGCGGCGTCGGGCCGGGCGGCGTCGGGCCGGGGGGTCCGGACGTCCCGGTGCCGGGACCGGTGGACGGCCCGCCCGGCGGCGGCCTTGGCGCGGCGCCCCGGCACGGATCGGCGCCCGCGCCCGTGGCCGCCTCGACCCCCTGGCACCGCCGGGGCGGCACCTGGCTCGCCGCCGGGGTGGCAAGCGTCGTGCTGGCCGGCAGCGGGGTCGCGCTGTGGCTCACCCGTGGCCCCAGCGAAATCGACTTCCAGGACGTGGCCGTGGTGGCGCGGATCCCGACCGGAGACGAGCGGCCCTCGTACGCGTTCACCCACGTCCTGGGCGACCGCGCCGTCCTGGCCTGGCAGCGCGGGGAGCAGTTGGAGATCGTCACGGCCGACGCGGACTCCGGCGCCGAGCGGTGGCGCCGGGCGGTCCCCGGCTCCGCGGCGCAGTGGAAGGGCGTCGTCGCCTACCCCGACGCGCTCCTCGCGATCGCCGACGGCTCCGGCGACGAGCCGGGTACGGCGTACGTGCTCGACCCCGAGACCGGGGTGGGGCGCTGGCAACGTGAGGTGGCAGACGACGACCAGCTGCTGGTCTACGACTCAGTGGCGGTGCACGTGGACACCGGCCAGCACCGGCTGGTCGGGCTCGACCTGCGCAGCGGCGCCGAGCGCTGGGAGTGGGCGTTCCCGCGTACCGACTCCGGGCGCGCCGACGCCACGGTACTGCCGGCCGTCACGGTCGCGGACCTGGCCGGTCCGGCCGGCGCGGACGGCGTCCCGCTGGCCACCCGGCCGGACGACGACCGCCGGGTCGTGGTGGTCGGCGCCGACCAGCGCGCACGGGTGATCGACGCGCGCAGCGGCACCGTGCTGGCTGAGCGCGGCAACGTCGGCGACCCGGGCTCGGGCCGGTACCTGGCGTACGACGGGCGGCTGTTCGTCGCCGGTGCGGGCGACGGCTACGGTGTGTCGGCGTACGAGCTGGACGGGCTCGGCGAGCCGCGCAGCGTCTACCAGTCGGCGGACGAGCGGCGGGCGCTGCACCGCCTTGCGCCCTGCGGGCCGGGGCGGGTGTGCGTGCTGGACACCAGGGCATACGACTCCAGCACGATGGAGGTCGCCGGGATCGACGCGGCGAAGGGCGGCCAGCGGTGGCGGCACCCCGCGGCAGAGGCCGACGAGCTGCTGCCGGTGGGCGAGTCGGTGCTCGTCCAGCGCACCGGCGGGGAGGTCGGCTGGGTGCTGCGCGACCGGGACGGCGCCGAGGTGCTCCGCCGCGACGGGTTCGCCGTCCGGGTGGACGCGGCCAACCTGCTGTCCGTGGTCGGGGGATTGACCAGCGGCGGCTCGGACCTCAGCGTCGCCGGTGTCGGCGCGCGCAGCGGCACGGCCACCGAGCTGGGGCCGCTCCAGCAGGGCCGGGGTGGCACGTGCACCTGGAACACCGAGGTGGTCGCCTGCATGGGCGAGGAGAAGTTCATCCTGTGGCGGTTCGCCGCCGGCTGAGCCGCTCCGCCGGGCCGGCACGCGCCGTGGGGCTGCACGGGTCGCCGGGCCGGCACGCGCCGCGGGCTGGCCGGCAGGCGCAGCCGCGGGCCGCGGGCGGCTGGTCGAGCCGCCCGCGACCCGCGGCGTCGCGCTCAGATCCGGTAGCCGGTCACCGCGTGGAAGGCGTGGTGGTGGTCCGCGCGCGGCTTGAGGTAGACCATGTCGCCGAGGCTGGGCATGCCCCGCCGGTCGGTGCGGGCGACGAAGCGCTCGCTGCCGTCGTCCAGCGCGGCGTGGCCGTAGACGTTGACGTCCGCGCCGAGGTCCTCCACCAGCTCGACCACGACCGGCAGGCCGCCCTCGTGCGGGCCGACCAGGTCGCAGTCCTCGGGCCGGAAGCCCACGGTGACCCGGCCGTTGCCGCCGTTGGCGTGCGCGGTGGCGACCTGCTCCCGGGTCAGCGGCAGGATCATCTGGGCGAACGCGCCGCCGTGCTCGGTGAGCGGCACGGTGTAGATGTTCATCGCCGGGGAGCCGATGAAGCCGGCGACGAAGACGTTGGCGGGCCGGTCGTACAGGGCTCGCGGGCTGTCCACCTGCTGCAGGACGCCGTCGAGCAGCACGCACACCCGGTGCCCCATGGTCATGGCCTCGACCTGGTCGTGGGTCACGTAGACGGTGGTGGTGCCCAGCTTGGCCTGCAGCGTGGCGATCTGCGAACGGGTCTGCACCCGCAGCTTCGCGTCCAGGTTCGACAGCGGCTCGTCCATCAGGAAGACCTGCGGCTCCCGCACGATCGCGCGGCCCATGGCGACCCGCTGACGCTGGCCGCCGGAGAGCGCCTTGGGCTTGCGGCCCAGGTACTCCTCCAGGTGCAGCAGCCGGGCGGCCTCCCTGACCCGGCGGTCGATCTCCGCCTTGGGGGTCTTGCGCAGCTCCAGCGCGAACGCCATGTTCTTGTACACGGTCATGTGCGGGTAGAGCGCGTAGTTCTGGAACACCATGGCGATGTCGCGCGCCTTCGGCGGCAGGTGGGTGATGTCCCGCCCGTCGATGGAAATGGTGCCCGAGTCGACGTCCTCCAGGCCGGCGAGCATCCGCAGGCTGGTGGACTTGCCGCAGCCGGACGGGCCGACGAGGACGAGGAACTCGCCGTCGCGCACCTCGAGGTCGAGGGCGTCCACGGCGGGCTTGGTGGTACCCGGGTAGATCCGGGTGGCCTTCGAGAAGTTGACCGTAGCCATGACGGGCCGCTTCCTTCCTACCGGCAGGAACGTGCCGGACGATCCGAGTGGGAAAGATGCCGGGTGCCGCCTGGGACGCCCGGCGGACGGCCCAAGCCGACGCCTGGTGACGGTCACGGTAGACGGGTGACGGCTGAGCTGCCAAGGACGAAGATCTCAAACGCCCGGCGGGCCCCGACATGTCGGAAACGGGGGGCGATCGGACGCGCGGGCGCCGGAGCGGCGCCCACGGTCGTCCAAGCGACGCCGACCAGTGGCTATGCTGGCATCCGCGCCCCTGTAGCTCAGCTGGCCAGAGCACCCGCCTTGTAAGCGGGATGTCGCCGGTTCGATCCCGGCCGGGGGCTCCATTCCCACCAGGCAGCTCTCCACCGCTCGACACCGGCTCTGCCGGGCTTCATGCTCGCCCGTATGAGTGCTTCGCATCGCCCGCCGGCCCCCGCTCCGGCGCCTCGCCGGCACGCCGGCCTGAACCGGTGGCCGAGCGCGCTGGGCCTGGTGGCCGCCGTCCTGCTCCTGGTGAGCGGCGCTAACCGTGAGCTGGTCGTCATCGTGGTCGCGGTGGCCGCCCTGTGCTACCTCGGCGCCGCCGCGCTGAGCCGGCCGTGGGTCGCGTGGGCCGGCATCCTCGGTGGCGGCCTGGTGGTCTTCGTCAGCGAGCTGGTCGGCGCGCCGTGGTGGGCGGGGG
>DATMJT010000287.1:0-6778 GCA_035553735.1 Pilimelia sp. | reverse complement strand
GCTCCCCCACCGCCCCGACCGGCACCGGCCGCAGCCAGCCGTCCAGCACGTGGACCTGCGTGTTGGCGATCGGCCGGCCGATCGGCGGCGGCGACGTGCCGCCGGCGCCGACCTCGTGCGCGGTGGACCAGATCGTCGTCTCCGTCGGCCCGTACAGGTTCGTGACGCTCGCGGCACCGGCCGCGTGCAACGCCTCGGCCAGGGCCGCCGGCAGCGCCTCCCCGCCGACGAGCACCCGCAGGCCCCGCACCGCACCCGGCTCGGCCGACACCAGTGCCTGCCACAGCGTCGGCGTCGCCTGCATCACCGTCGCCCGCGACCCGGCGATCAACCCGGCCAGCGCGGCCGGGTCCCGCACCGTGTCCCGGTCGGCCAGCACCACCGCCGCCCCGCAGGTCAGCGGCGCGTAGAACTCCAGCCCGGAGATGTCGAACCCGACCGTGGTCACCGCCAGCAGCCGGTCGCGTTCGGTCAGCCCCACCACGTCGCGCATGCCGGCCAGGAAGTTCACCAGCGCGCCCTGCGGCACCACCACGCCCTTGGGCCGCCCCGTCGACCCGGACGTGTACAGCACGTACGCCGGCGCCGCGCGACCGAGCCGGCGTACCGCCGGCGCCGGATCCGCCGCCCCGGCCCCGTTCGCCAGCCACCGCGGCGTGACCACCACCGCCGGACGCGCGTCGGCGAGCATGAACTCCACCCGCTCGGCCGGGAAGTCGGGGTCGATCGGCAGGTACGCCGCGCCCGCCTTGCCCACCGCCAGCAACGCCGCCACCAGCTCCACCGAGCGCGGCAGCACCACCGCCACGACGTCCCCCGGCCGCACCCCCGCGGCGACCAGCCGCGCCGCCAGGGCGTCGGCCCGGGCGTCCAGCTCCGCGTACGACAGCGTGACGTCCCCGCACACCAACGCCGTCGCGTCCGGGCACGCCCGCACCCGCGCCTCGAACAACTCCGGCACCGACTCGCCCCGGACCGGGCGCGCCGTGGCGTTCCAGGCGGCGAGCGTACGGCGGCGTTCGTCGTCGTCGAGCGCGGCGATGCGCCCGACCGGCGTCCGCGGGTCCGCCGCGAGGGTCTCGCACAGGCGCAGCAGGCCCGCGGCGGCCCGTTCGACGTACGCCCGGTCCACCAGGTCGGTCCGGTACCCGAGGGTGAGCCGCAGCCGGGGACCGGGCACCGCCGTCACCGACAGCGGGTAGTGGTTGGCCTCGGTGCCGTCGACGTCGACCAGCCGGAGCCCGGGTGCGGGCTCGTGCACCCCGGCCGGGTCGAACGGGTAGTTCTCGAACACGGCGAGCGTGTCGAACAGCTCGCCCAGTCCGGCCAGCCGTTGGATCGCCGCCAGCCCGAGGTGCCGGTGTTCCAGCAGCCGGGCCTGCTCGTCCTGGACCCGGGCCAGCAGCGCGTCGAACGGCTCCGCCGGGTCGAGCCGGACCCGGACGGGGACCGTGTTGATGAGCAGGCCGACCATCGACTCGATGCCGGGCAGGTCCGCCGGGCGCCCGGACACCACCGTGCCGAACACGACGTCGGTGCGGCCGGTCAGCTCGGCGAGCAGCAGCGCCCAGGCGGCCTGCACGACGGTGTTCAGCGTGATGCCCCGGCTGCGGGCCAGCGCGCTCACGGCGGCGGTCAACGCGGCCGGCAGATCGACCGTGACCGCCTCGGGCGGCGTGGCCGGGGCGTCCGCGCCGGCCGGGGCGACCCGGGTCGGCTCCGCCAGGTCGGCCAGCGCGGCGGTCCACGCCGCCTCGGCGGCGACCCGGTCCTGCTTGGACAGCCAGGTGAGGTAGTCGCGGTACGGGGTGACCGGGGGCAGGGCGCGGTCGGCGTAGCCCGCGAAGAGGTCGCGCACCAGCAGCGGCGTCGACCAGCCGTCGAGCACGAGGTGGTGGCTGGTGAGGACCAGCCGGTACGTCGCGTCACCCAGGCGCAGCAGGGTGCAGCGCAGCAGCGGCGGCCGTTCCGGGTCGAACCGGTCGGCGCGGTCCTCGGCGAGCAGCGCCGCGACCCGACGGTCGCGCTCGGCCGGCGCCAGGCCGGCGAGGTCGACGTCCCGCCAGGGCAGCGTGACGTCGTGCGGGATCAGCGCCACCGCCTCACCGGAGCGGCGGTACCGGAAGGCGGCCCGCAGCTGGGGGTGCCGGCGCAGCAGCGACTGCGCCGCGCCGCGGAGCCGGTCGGCGTCGAGTTCGCCCCGCAGGGTGAGCACCGTCTGTCCGAGGTAGACGTCCGGGCCGTCGTCGCGCAGCCGGGTCTGGAACAGCAGCCCCTCCTGCAACGGCGACAGCGGCAGGATGTCCGCCAGTCCTGATCCCCGGTTCACGTCCACTCCGCTTCGAACTCGTCGATCTCGTCCTGGCTCAGCGACAGCAGCGTGAGGTCGGACGGGGTGATTCCGCCGGCGTCGCAGCGGCCGGCGTGGGTGACCAGAGCAGCCAGGTAGTCGGTGAACGCGCTCGCCAGGTCCTCGACCTCCGCCGCGGTCAGCACGGCCTCCGGCCACGACCAGGTGACGGTGAGTTCGGGACCGTCCGCACCGTCGCGGGTGACCGCGTTGATCTCCAGGGGGTGCGAGACGGGCATGTCGGGGTCCGCGCCGGCCGGCACGGCGTCCGCCTCGGCGGCGACGGCCCAGTCGGCCGCGCCGGTGGCGAACCGGCCCAGGTAGTTGAACAGGATCGGCGGGCCGGGCAGCGCGGCCAGCGCGGGCGCGGTCCGCGGGTTGACGTAGCGCAGCACCCCGTACCCGTGGCCGCCCGCCGGGACGGCCCGCAGCTGCTCCTTGACCCGCTTGAGCGCCTGCCCGATCGCGGGGCCGCCGGCGCGCGCCTCGGCGAACGCCACCGGGCCGGGGTGCAGCCGCACCGGATGGGTCGCGGTGAGCCAGCCGACGGTGCGGGACAGGTCCGCGTCGGCGTCGCGGCCGTGCCCCTCAAGCTCGACGAGCACGCCGGCAGCCGACGGGTCGCCGGTCCGCTCGGCGACCGCCAGCGCGAGGGCGGTGAGCAGCACGTCGTCGACGCCGGCCCGGAAGGCCGCGGGCACCTGCGTCAGCAGCGGCTCGGTGTGCGCGGGCGGCAGGGCGACGGTGTGCTGGCGCAGCGTCGCCACGGTGTCGCGCGCCGGGTCGAGCGCCCGGGTCACGACCGGGGATGCCGGACCGTCGAGCACCCGCGCCCAGGTGGCCAGCTCGGCGCCGTCGCCGGCCCGGCCGCGCACGAGGTGGGCCCACCGGCGGAACGGGGTGGGCACGGCGGGCAGCTCCGGCGCCTCGCCGGCCGCGGCCGCCCGCCACGCGTGGGCCAGGTCGGCCAGCAGGATCCGCCAGGACACCCCGTCGACCACCGCGTGGTGGATGACCAGCAGCAGCCTGCCCGACGCGGTCGGGCCGGCGTCGAACCAGACGGCCTGCACCATGACGCCGGCGTCCGGGCGGAGCCGGCCCTGGGCGGCGCGGGCCTGCGCGGCGACGAGGTCGCGCGGGAGTTCCGTACCGGGCACCGCGACGCGCCGGACGAGGGTGTCGGCGGGCACGTCGGCGGCGCCCGGCACGTCGAGGGTCCACCGCGCCGCGGTGCGGACCAGGCGCGCGCGCAGCACCTCGTGCCGGTCGAGCAGGGCCCGCAGGGCGGTGGTCAGCGGCGCGGGGTCGGGTGCCGGCGGCACGCGTACCAGCAGGGCCTGGCTGAAGCGGTCGATCGGGCCGCCGCGTTCGCGCAGCCAACCGAGTGCCGGCGTCTGCGGCACCCGTCCGACGGCGCCGGGCGCGGAGTCGGGCCCGCCGCCGTCGGCGTCCGATGTGGACCTGGCGACCGCCGCCAACCCGGCCGGCGTGGGGTGGCGGAACACGTCGCGGGCGCTGATCGCGAGGCCGGCGGCCCGGGCCCGGCTCACCACCTGGATCGAGGTGATGCTGTCGCCGCCGAGGGCGAAGAAGTTGTCGTCCGGGCCGACCCGGGGCACGCCGAGCACCGCCGCGACGACCGCGCACATCGCGCGCTCGCGGGGGGTGCGCGGTGCGCGCTCCGAAACGGCGGCGGCGGCGAAGTCCGGGGCGGGCAGGGCCCGGTGGTCGATCTTGCCGTTGTCGGTGAGCGGCAGGTGCGTCAGCCCGACGATCGCGGCGGGCACCATGTGGTCCGGCAGCGCGGAGGCCAGGTGTGCCCGCAGGTCGGCCGGGTCCGACGGCGGCACCACATAGCCGACCAGGCGGCCCTCGCGCGCCACCACGACCGCCTGGGCCACCCGCGGGTGCCGCGTCAGCACCGCGGCGACCTCGCCGGGCTCCACCCGGAAGCCGCGGATCTTCACCTGGTCGTCGGACCGGCCGGTGACCTCGACGGCGCCGTCGGCGTGCCGGCGGGCCAGGTCGCCGGTGCGGTACATGCGCGCCCCCGGCGGGCCGTAGGGGTCGGGCAGGAACCGCGCCGCGGTCAGGCCGGGCCGCCCCAGGTAGCCGCGGGCCAGTCCCGCGCCGGCCAGGTACAGCTCCCCGACCACGCCGGGCGGCACGGGGCGCAGGCGGGCGTCGAGGACGTACGCGCGGGTGTTGGCCACCGGTCGGCCGACCCGCACGCCGCCGCCGGTGACCCGCGCGGTCAGCGCGTCGACGGTGTACTCGGTCGGTCCGTAGAAGTTGTGGGCCGCCACGCCGGGCGCCTGCGCCAGCTCCCGCCAGAGCCGGTCGGGCACCGGCTCGCCGCCCACGACGAGCAGTCGGGGCCGGTGGGCGCCGGCGAGCAGGCCGGCGGTGACGAGCTGTTGCAGGTACGACGGGGTCAGGTCCAGGTAGTCGAGGCGGTGTTCGCGGACGTACGCGGTGAGGGCGTCCGCGTCGGGGTAGGTCTCCTCGTCCAGCACGTGCAGCTCGTGGCCGCCGATCAGCCACAGCACCGGGTCCCACGCCGCGTCGAAGGAGAACGACGCCGCGTGCGCGACGCGCAGCCGCCCGGGCGGGAACACGGTGGCGGCGTGGTGGGCGAACAGGTTGGCCAGGCTGGCGTGGCTGACCACGACGCCCTTGGGCGTACCGGTCGAGCCGGAGGTGTAGATGACGTACGCGGCGTTGTCCGGCCGCGCCGGCCGCACGCGCGGCCCGCCCGGCGCCGCGTCGCCCTCCGCGGGGTCGCCCTGCGCCGCACTGCCCTCCGCCGCGTCGCGCTCCGCCGCGTCGCCCTGCGCGGGGGCGCCCAGCGCTGTACTGCCCTCGGCCGGGTCCGCCGCGTCGAGCAGCAGGCACGGCGTGGCACCGAGGTCGGGCAGCCGCCCGGCGAGGTCGGCCGTGGTCACCACGGCGGCCGGCGCGGCGTCGGCGAGCTGGAACGCCAGCCGCGCCGCCGGGTGGCCGGCGTCGATCGGCAGGAGCACCCCGCCGGCCTTCCCGACGCCGAGGATGCCGGTCACCATGTCCGCCCGGGGCAGCGCCACCGCGACGGTCCGCTCCGGCCCGACGCCCGCCGCCGCCAGCCGCCGGGCCAGGCGGTCGGCCCGGGCGTCCAGCTCGGCGAAGGTGAGCGCGGTCCCGGCTCCGCACACCAGGGCCACGGCGTCCGGGGTCCGGGCGGCCTGGGCCGCGAACAGGTCGATCACCGTGCCGGCCGGCGGCGGGGCGGAGTCGCCGTCGCGCCGGGACAGCACCAGGTCCCGCTCGTCGGCGCTGAGCACCTCCAGATCGCCGATCGGCCGGTCCGGGTCCGCGACGGCGGCCCGCAGCAGCCGGACCAGCCGGTCCGCGAGCCCGGCGGCGGTGGCGTGGTCGAACAGGTCGGCGCTGTACTCCACGAAGCCGTGCACGCCGGCGGGCTCGGTGTCGAGCGCGGCGTCCTCCACGATGGTCACCGTGAGGTCGAAGGCGGCCACGCCGGTCGCCACGACCTCCTGCCGGGCGTGGACCCCCGGCAGCTCCGGAGTGGGCGGCGCCCCGTGCTGGTACGCGAGCATGACCTGGAAGAGCGGGTGCCGCGCCGCCGAGCGGGCCGGGTTCAGCACCTCGACCAGCCGGTCGAAGGGCAGGTCCGGGTGATCGAACGCGGCCAGGTCCACGCCGCGCACCCGGGCCAGCAGCTCGGCGAACGTCGGGTCGCCGGAGGTGTCGGTGCGCAGCACGAGCGTGTTGACGAACAGGCCGACCAGGTCGGCCAGGGCGTCGTCGGGGCGGCCGGCGACCGGGGTGCCGATCGGGATGTCGGTGCCGGCGCCGAGCCGGGTCAGCAGGGCCGCGAGCGCCGCCTGGAACACCATGAACGGGCTCACGCCGGCGCGCCGGGCCAGCGTGCGGACGCCGGCCTCCAGGTCAGCGCCGACCCGGAACCGGGCGAGGCCGCCCGCGTGGCTGGGCGTGGCGGGCCGGGGCCGGTCGGTGGGCAGCCGCAGCTCGTCCGGCAGGTCGCGGAGCGCGGCCGTCCAGTACGCGGCCTGCGCGGCGAGCCGGCCGTCGGCGGTCCCGGCGTCGCCGAGCAGCTGCCGCTGCCAGCGCGCGTAGTCGGCGTACCGCACCGGCGGCGGCGCCCACCGCGGCGCGTGGCCCGCGCACCGGGCGGCGTAGGCGGTCGACAGGTCCCGCACCAGCGGGGCGACGGACGCGCCGTCGCCGGCGATGTGGTGCAGGAGCAGGAGCAGGACGGATTCGTCGCCGCCGAGGGTGAACAGGGTGGCCCGCAGCGGCGGCGTGCGAGCGAGGTCGAAGGTGTGCCGGGCCGCGGCGCTCAGCTCCCCGGCCAGCCGCGCGTGCGTGGTGGCCACGGCGCGCAGCGGCGGCACCGCGTCCAGCACG
>DATMJT010000286.1:0-2007 GCA_035553735.1 Pilimelia sp. | reverse complement strand
TGGCGGCCTGCGGGTTCGTCAGCATCGGCACCAACGACCTCGCGCAGTACACCCTGGCCGTCGACCGCCAGGCCGGCGGCCTGGCGGACCTGCAGGACCCCTGGCATCCCGCGGTGCTGCGGCTGGTGGCGGCGGTAGGGGCGGCGGGCGCACGGGCCGGCAAGCCGGTCGGCGTGTGCGGGGAGGCGGCGGCGGACCCGCTGCTCGCCTGCGTGCTCGTCGGACTCGGCGCGACCAGCCGCAGCACCGCGGGATGCCAGGGGTCCTGCAGGTCCGCCAGGCCGCCGGCCTGGCGGTCGACGGCCAGGGTGTACTGCGCGAGGTCGTTGGTGCCGATGCTGACGAACCCGCAGGCCGCCACGATCTCGTCGGCCAGCAGCGCGGCCGAGGGCACCTCGACCATGACCCCGGCGTCGGACAGCCCGTGCCGGGCCGCCCGCTCGACGAACCAGGCGGCCTCGTCCGGGTCGGCCACCATCGGCGCCATCACCCGGACCCGGGCGCCGCCGGCCGACGCGGCGGCGGCGATCGCCGCCAGCTGTCCGTCCAGGATGGACAGCTCGGCGCGCAGCGCCCGCAGGCCCCGGCGGCCCAGCGCCGGATTGGGCTCGGGCGCCTGGCGCAGGAACGGCAGCGGCTTGTCGGCGCCGGCGTCGAGCACCCGCACCACGACCGGACGGCCGTCGAACGCCGCGAGGACCTCTCGGTACGCCGCCACCTGCGTGGCCTCGTCCGGAGGCTCGGCCCGGTCGAGGAAGGCGAACTCGGTACGGAACAGGCCGACTCCCTCGGCGCCGTGCGCCGCCGCGGCGGCGGCGTCGGCGGGCCGACCGACGTTGCCGAGCAGGGGCACCGCGTGCCCGTCCGACGTGCGACCGGGGCCCGGCCGCCGTACCGGGGCGGTCCCCGCGCGGGGCCGGGCGTGCGGCCGGTCCACCGCGGCACGGCCGCCGGCCGGGTGCGCGTCCGCGCGGCTGCCGACGGTGTCCGCATCCGCGGGGCTGGCGGCGGGCTCCACGACGATGCGGTCGCCGGCCGGGTCCACCAGAACCGTCTGTCCGTCCGCCAGCTCCGCCGCGCCGGGGCAGCCGACCACCGCCGGCAGGCCCAGCGCCCGGGCCAGGACGGCGGTGTGACTGGTCGGGCCGCCGGCCTCGGTGACCAGGCCCAGCACCAGCGCCGGGTCGAGGGTGGCGGTGTCCGCCGGCGCCAGGTCGTGGGCCACCAGCACGTACGGGTGTCCCGGGTCGGGCAACCCGGGCACCGGCACGCCCTGGCACGCGGCCACCGCCCGCTGCCGCAGGTCGTCGAGGTCGGCCACCCGGGCGGCCAGGTACGGGCCCGCCCCGGCGAGCGCCGCCCGGTAGGTGCCGAAGGCGTCGTGCAGGGCCCGCGCCGCGGTACGGCCGCCCCGCACGGCGGCGCCCACCGCCTCCCGCAGCGCCGGGTCCTCGGCCAGCATGGCCTGCGCCTCCAGCACGTCCCGGGCGGCGTCACCGGCCCCGGCGGCGCGGCGGCGCAGCTCCGCCGCCACCGCGTCCAGGGCGGCCCGCGCCGCCGACTCCTCGACGGCGGGCGGGCGCCCGGCCGGCTCGTCGGAGGGCTCGGGCAGGGGCGGGGCCATCCGGGCCACCGGTCCGGTGGCCGGGTGCCGGCCGATGCCGATGCCCGGCCGCTCCCCTGGGGCGGCCCGGTCGGCGCCGGACGGCGGCCGCCGCCCGGGCGTCCCGGCGCCGGCCCCCGCCGCCCGGTCAGCCATGTTCACCGGCCAGCAGGGCGGCGAGCCGGTCCAGCGCCGCGTCGGCGTCCGGTCCGTCCGCGGCGAGCACCACCTCGTCACCGTGCCGCACGTCCAGGGTCAGCACGGACAGGATGCTGCGGGCGTCGACCGGCTGCCCGGCCGCCCGCGCGACGGTGACGGGCAGCCCGGTCTCGGTGGCGGCCTTGACGAACAGCGCCGCCGGCCGGGCGTGCAGGCCCTCGGCGGCGGCGACTACCACGCGGCGT
>DATMJT010000285.1:0-2888 GCA_035553735.1 Pilimelia sp. | reverse complement strand
GGACGCGCAGGTGCCGATCAGCCTGAGCCGGCGGTACGCCGAGGCCGCCCGCAGGGCCGATCGACCGGTGCGGCTGGTCGAATTGCCCGGCGCCGAACACTTCGGGTTGATCGACCCTTGGTCGAACGTCTGGAATGCGGTGACGGAAGCGTTGCTATCGGTTGCGCAGAGATCAACCGGCATTGACGCGTAGGCGAACGCCAGGTAGAACGCCGGATGGGCCGTGAGCTCGATCATGCGTACCGGGGAGGCAGTAGGTGGCGCAGATGGACCGCCGGCGGGCACTGCGGGTGCTCGCCGCGCTGGGGGCCGGCGGCCTGGCCGCGGCGGCCTGCGGGAACAAGCCGCCGGCCGACGAGGACGTGCCCACGCGGAGCATGGACGTGCGCATCGGGATGCTGGTCCCCCAGACGGGCGGGTACAAGCCGATCGGCGACGAGATCATCAACGGCTTCCAGCTCTACCTGGCCCTGAACGAGGGCCGGCTGGGCGGCTATCGGATCGAGCTGGAGATCGAGGACGAGGGCGAGACCGAGCGGTCCGGCAAGGCCGGCTTCGAGCGGCTGCTGGAGCGGGGGGTCACCGCCCTCACCGGGGTGGTCAGCTCCGCGGTGATGAGCACGATCAAGGCCGGCGTGCGGGAGGCCAAGGTGCCCCTGGTCGGCTCGAACGCGTCCCCGACCAACCTCCAGGGCGAGGCGTACATCTGGCGCACCTCGTTCGTGAACGACGAGGCGGGCCGGGCTATGGGTCCGCACGTCGCCAACGTGGTCAAGGGACCGATCGGCCTTATCGCCCCGAAGTACGCCGCCGGCACCGACGCGATCCAGGGCTTCCGGGAGAGCTTCGGGCGCAGGGACCCGCGGCTGCCCGAGGAGACCGTCTGGACCGGCACCGCCACCGACCCGGCGGAGGGCTACTACCGTCGCGCCCTGGCGGACCTGCGTGCCCTGCAGCCGAGTGCCGTGTACTGCTTCTTCGCCGGGGCGGCGGCCGTGCGCTTCGTCCGCGAGTACCGCTCCTCGGGGATCACCGCCCCGCTCTACGCCGCCGGCTTCCTCACCGAGGGCTCGGCGCTCACCCAGCTGGGCAGCGCCGCCGAGGGCATCTTCACCGCGCTGAACTACTCGGCCGACCTGCCCAACGGCGCCAACCGGGTGTTCACCTCGGCGTACCGCAAGACCCACGGCACCTCGCCGACCACCTACGCGATGGCCTCCTACGACGCGGCACAGGTGCTCGACAAGGCGCTCACCCTGGCCGGCGACAGCCCGAGCCCGCAGCGGGTCAACCTGATGCTCGGCCGGGTCGGCCTGGTCACCAGCCCGCGCGGCACCTGGCAGTTCAACCAGTCCCGGACGCCGCAGCAGAAGTGGTACCTGCGCGAGGTGCGCCGCGACGGGCGGATGCTGTCCAATGTGCTGCTGCGTGAGTTGAACACCCTCGGCTGAGCCGCCCGACCGGCGCAACCCGGGCACCGCGGTCGGCACCACCCGGCACCGTCGGCACCACCCGGCGCGGTCGGCAGCGCTCAGGGACGTCGGCAGCGCTCAGGGACGTCGGCGCGGCGTCAGGGGCGCAGCTCCGCGACGCAGCACTTGACGCTGCCGCCGCCCTTCTTCAGCTCGTCCAGCTCCACCGGAACCGGGACGAAACCGGCCGCGGACAGCCGGGCGGCCATGCCCGTGGCCTCGGCGTTGAGCACCACGTGGCGCCCGTCGCTGACCAGGTTCAGGCCGAAGGCACGGGCATCGTCCTCGTCGGCCAGCAGCGCGTCGGGGAACAGCTGGCGCAGCACCCGCTGGGCGGCGCCGAAGAAGGCCCCGGGGAAGTAGGCGACGGTGCGGTCGTCCAGCACCGCCAGCGCCGTGTCCAGGTGGTAGAAGCGCGGGTCGACCAGCCGCAGCGACACCACCGGGCGGCCCAGCACCTCCTGCGCCTCGGCGTGCGCCGCCGGGTCGGTGCGGAACCCGTACCCGGCCAGCACCAGGCCGCCGTGCGCGGCCGGCAGGTAGGCGAAGTCGCCCTCGCCCTCGTTGACCTCGCGGGGCGCGACGTAGCGCCAGCCGGCCGCCGCGTAGAAGGCCCGGTGCTCGGCGGCCTCGGCGGCGCGCTGCGGGTAGCGGAACCGGGCGCCGTAGACGGTCCCGTCGACCACGAAGGCGCCGTTGGCGGCGTAGACCTGGTCCGGCAGGCCCGGCCGCGCGACCAGCGTGTGCACGGTGTGGCCCAGGCCGACCAGCGTCTCGCGCAGCCGCTCCCACTGCTTGCCGGCCAGCTCGGTGTCGACCCCGACCGCCGGGTCCATCCACGCGTTGATCGAGTACTCCACCGCAAAGTACTCGGGAGGGCACATGAGATATGTCCGGTTACGCGGCTTCCGCTCGGCTGTCACGATGCCCAAGAGTAGGTACGCTTCAACAGCGATAACAGTCGTTTGTGTTGCTTGTTTGGAGCGCAACGTTGCAGATGGACGCCCAGGACCAGCAGATCATTGCGTCGCTCATCGCGGACGGGCGGGCGTCGTACGCGCAGATCGGCGCCCGGGTCTCGCTGTCCGCCCCGGCGGTCAAGCGGCGGGTCGACCGACTGCGCGCCGCCGGAGTGATCCGGGGCTTCACCGCGGTCGTGGACCCCGCCGCCGTGGGCTGGAACACCGAGGCCTTCGTCGAGCTGTTCTGCACCGGGCGGACCACGCCGGCGCAGATCGCGGTCGCGGCCCGCCGCCACCCGGAGGTGGTCGGCGCGTACACCATCTCGGGCCAGGCCGATGCCCTGGTCCACCTGCGCGCGGCGGACATCGGGCACCTGGAGCAGGCCCTGGAGCGGCTGCGCGCCGAGCCGTTCGTGACCTCGACCCGCAGCATGATCGTGCTGTCCCGCCTGGC
>DATMJT010000284.1:0-12859 GCA_035553735.1 Pilimelia sp. | reverse complement strand
GGGCCGCAACCCGGGGCACCGGCGCCGGGCGCGGCCGCCGCACCCGCCGGGCCGGCGTACCGGCCGCTGCTGCTGCGCGTCCGCGGACGCGGCGACGGCGGGCACGCCGGCCGCCGCTCGCCCGCGTACGCCCGGCGCGGCCGGGTGGTCGGCGCCCGCCGCCCCACCGCCCGGCTCGCCGCCTTGCACCTGCCGGCCAGCCTGCGCGCCGCCGCGCAGCGCGGGGCACGCCGGGTGCGGCTGGTGGACCTGCGCGAGGCGGTGCACGTGGGCCGGGAGGCCAACCTGGTGCTGTTCGTCGTGGACGCCTCCGGCTCGATGGCCGCCCGCCAGCGGATGCGCACCGTCAAGACCGCCGTGCTGTCGCTGCTGCGCGACGCCTACCAGCGCCGCGACCGGGTCGGCATGATCACGTTCCGGGGGGCCGCCGCGGCGGAGGTGCTGCCGCCGACCTCCAGCCACGAGGTCGGCGTGCTGCGGCTGGCCGAGCTGCGCACCGGGGGGCGGACCCCGCTGGCCGCCGGCCTGCGCCAGGCGGCCCGCACCCTGGCCACCGAGCGGCGCCGGGACCCGCGTCGCCGCCCGCTGCTGGTGCTGGTCACCGACGGCCGGGCCACCAGCGGGCCCGACCCGATGCCGGCCGCCGCGGCGCTGGCCGGCACCGCGGCCGTGGTCGTGGACTGCGAGGCCGGGCCGGTCCGGCTCGGCCTGGCCCGGCGGCTCGCCACCGCGCTGGGCGCCGACTGGCTGCCGCTGCACGCCCTGGAGGGAGCCGACGGGCCGGGGCCCGCCCTCCGGTCGGCCGGTCGGCAGGGGCCCGCCCCCGCGGCGGCCGACCGGCCGGGCCACGCCGTCGACGCGGTCGCCGGGGCCGCGCACCCGAGGGGGAGGAGCGCCTGATGCCGCAGGGCAGACCCGAGTACGTGCCCGACGACGGGCTGACCACCCGCCAGCGCCGCCGCCAGCCCGTGCTGGCCGTGCACACCGGCCACGGCAAGGGCAAGTCGACGGCCGCGTTCGGCATGGCGCTGCGCGCCTGGAGCGCCGGCTGGCCGATCGCCGTGTTCCAGTTCGTGAAGAGCCCGAAGTGGAGGGTGGGGGAGGAGTCCGCGCTGCGGACGCTCGGCGAGACCGGCCGCGGCCCGACGGTCACCTGGCACAAGATGGGCGAGGGCTGGTCGTGGATCCAGCGCCCCGGCACCGAGCGCGACCACGCCGCCGAAGCCGCCGAGGGCTGGGCCCAGATCAAGCGGGACCTCGCCGCGCAGGCGTACGGCTTCTACGTGCTGGACGAGTTCACCTACCCGATCACGTGGGGCTGGGTGGACGTCGCCGACGTGGTGGCGACCCTGCGCGCCCGGCCCGGCAGCCAGCACGTGGTGGTCACCGGCCGCGACGCGCACCCCGACCTGGTCGCGGCGGCCGACCTGGTCACCGAGATGACGAAGATCAGGCATCCCATGGACGCCGGCCGCAAGGGGCAGCAGGGCATCGAGTGGTAGCCGTGCCGCGGGTGGTCGTCGCCGCGCCCGGTTCCGGGCACGGCAAGACCACCGTGGCCACCGGGCTGCTCGCCGCGTTCGCCGCGCGCGGCCTGCCGGTGGCCGGGTTCAAGGTGGGGCCCGACTACATCGACCCGGGCTACCACGCCCTGGCCACCGGCCGACCCGGCCGCAACCTGGACCCGGTGCTGGTCGGCGCCGACCTGGTGGGGCCGCTGTTCGCGCACGGGGCGGCCGGGGCCGAGCTGGCCGTCGTCGAGGGCGTGATGGGCCTGTACGACGGCCGGGTCGGCGCCGGGGACACCGGCTCCACCGCGCACGTGGCGGCGCTGCTGGCCGCGCCCGTGGTGCTGGTCGTGGACGCCAGCGCCCAGGGGCGCTCGGTGGCGGCCCTGGTGCACGGCTTCCGCTCCTTCGGCCCGGTGCGCATCGGCGGCGTGATCCTCAACCGGGTGGGCAGCGACCGGCACGA
Organism: Pilimelia sp.; assembly: GCA_035553735.1. GTDB lineage: Bacteria > Actinomycetota > Actinomycetes > Mycobacteriales > Micromonosporaceae > DATMJT01. The sequence goes on along the minus strand of DATMJT010000284.1, from coordinate 10,885 downwards.
GGAGCTGCTGCGCGACGCCTGCGCGGAGGTGGGGGCCCCGGTGCTCGGGGCGCTGCGCCGGCACGACGCCGTGGCCGCCCCCTCCCGGCACCTGGGGCTGGTGCCCGCCGTCGAGCGCCGTGCCGAGGCGGCCACGGCCGTGGCCGCGCTCGCCGAGCTGGTCGCCCGCGCGGTGGACCTGGACGCGGTCCTCGCCCTGGCCCGCACCGCCGGGCCGCTGGCGGCCACCGGCTGGTCGGCCGAGGCCGCGGAGCCGGTGCCCGGCCGTCCGGTGGTCGCCGTGGCCGGGGGGCCGGCGTTCAGCTTCGGCTACGCCGAGACCGTCGAGCTGCTGCGCGCCGCCGGGGCGCAGGTGGCCGTGGTCGACCCGGTCCGCGACGAGGCGCTGCCCGTCGGGACCCGCGGCCTGGTGGTCGGCGGCGGCTTCCCCGAGGTGTACGCCGGGCAGCTGGCCGCCAACGCGCCGCTGCGCGCCGCCGTGGCCGCCCTGGCCGCCGGGGGCGCGCCGATCGCCGCGGAGTGCGCCGGGCTGCTCTGGCTCTGCCGCACCCTCGACGGGGCGCCGATGTGCGGGGTGCTCGACGCCGAGGCCGCCATGACGCCGCACCTGACGCTGGGCTACCGGGACGCGGTGGCGCTGACCGGCAGCGTGCTGGCACCCGCCGGCACCCGGGTCACCGGACACGAGTTCCACCGCACCCGGGTGCGTCCGCGGGCCGGCGCGGCGCCGGCGTGGGCCTGGCGCGGCGCGGACCCGGAGGGCTTCGTCCGCGGCGGGGTGCACGCCTCCTACCTGCACCTGCACTGGGCCGCCCGGCCGGCGTTCGCCTGGCGGCTGGTCGAGGCCGCCGGCCGGCTGCCCGGCGCGCCGGCGGCCGGCGCGACCCGGGCACCCGGGCCGGCACCCGCCGTCCGCGCCCGACCGGCGTCCCGCGCGCGACCGGCCGCCGGCGCCCCGGGCGGCACCCGCCGCCCCCCGGCCACCGATCGACGCTGATCGAATCGCCGGTTCCGGCCGAGGGTACTGCCGCCCGCGCGGCCCAGGCCGTACGGTGGTCCCGGCGCCGCCCCGCCACCGCGCGGCCGGCGCCCGCCGGGCGCGACCGTGTCCGGCCCCGGCGAGCCCGCGCAGCGAGGTGATCACGTGAGTGACGTGACGGTGATCGGATGGGACGGCGGCCTGCTGCCGACGCCCGCGATGGAGGCACTGACCAGCGCGACGCTGGTGCTCGGGCGCCCCGACGACCTGGCGGCGGTGGAGCGACTGGCCGCCGCGCAGGCCCAGCGGGTGGTGCTCGACGACCTGCCCACCGCGGTGGGCCGGCTGGCCGCGCACGACGGCGCGGCCGTCGTGGTGGCGGGCGGCGACCCGGGCTTCTTCGGCATCGTGCGCACCCTGCGTCGCGCCGGGCTGACCCCGCGGGTGATCCCGGCCGTCAGCGCGGTCGCGCGGGCCTTCGCGCGCCTCGGGCTGCCGTGGGAGGACGCACTGGTGGTGGCGGCCCACCGGGGCACCCTGCGCCGGGTGGTCAACGCCTGCCGGGCCCACCCGGTCGTCGCGGTCCTGCTGGGCCCGGATGTGCGCCCGGCCGACCTGGCCGAGGCGCTGCGCGGCCTGTCGCGGCGGCTGATCGCCGCCTCGGACCTGGACCCCGCCGCCGCCCGCGCCGGCGAGCGGGAGATCATCCTGGTGCTGTCGGACCAGGAGCAGGCCCCGCGGCCGGACCGCTGGCTGGCCGGCGCCGACCCGGGGCCGGCGGGCTGGGCGCTCACCGACGCCAAGTTCGTGCACCGCGAGCCGCTGATCACCCGTACCGAGGTGCGCGCGCTGGTGCTGGCCAAGCTGGGGCCCCGCCTCGGCGACCTGGTCTGGGAGGTGGGCGCGGGCAGCGGCACGGTGGCCGTGGAGAGCGCCCGGCTCGGTGCCGCCGCGATCGCGGTCGACCGCAGCCCCGACGCGTGCACCGACGTCGCCGCGAACGCCTTCGGTCATGGCGTGGACGTGCAGGTCGTCCAGGGCGAGGCGCCGGAGGCGCTGGCCGAGCTGCCGGACCCCGACGCGGTGTTCGTGGCCGGCGGGGGGCCGGCGGTGTTCGAGGCGTGCCTGGCGCGGCGCCCGGCCCGGCTGGTGGCCGTGACCGACGTGGTGGAGCGGGTGGGCCCGGCGCTGTCGGCGCTGCGGGCCGCCGACTACGTCGCCCACGGCGTGCACCTGCAGGCCAACCGGCTCATGCCGGATCCGGAGGGCTGGCACCAGCTGGAGCCCACCGCCCCGGTGTACGTGGTGTGGGGAGAGCGGCCGTGACGCCGCACCGCCGGCAGCGGCGGGTGGCGCGGTGACCGGCCCGGCGGCCGCCGCCGGCGACCGGCCCGGCCGCGCGCCCGCCGGCCTGGTGGTCGGCGTGGGGGCCCGGCGCGGGGTGTCCGCCGCCGAGCTGGCCGGACTGGTGGACGCGGCACTCGCCGACGCGGAGCTGCCGCCGTCGGCGGTGCGGGCGCTGGCGACCGTCGAGGCCAGGGCCGGCGAGCCCGGCATCCGGGCGCTGGCCCGCGCCCGCGGCTGGCCGCTGCTGGCCTTCCCCGCCGACCTGCTGGCCGCCGAGTCGGTGCCCGGCCCGGCGGAGCGGGTCCGGGCCGCGGTGGGCACGCCGAGCGTGGCGGAGGCGGCGGCGCTGCGCGCGGCGCGCGCACCCGGGGGCGGGGCCGAGCTGGTGGTGGGCAAGCGCGCCGCAGCGGCGTGCACGGTGGCGGTGGCCCGGTCGGTGTAGCCGCGAGGGCGCGGCACGAGGCGGCGCCGGAGCCGCGGCGGTCAGCCGCGAGCCCACGGACGCCGCGGTGCGGCCGGCACCGCGCGGGGCTGCCGGGTTCCGGTCCCGGTCGGCCAGGCCCGGTCGGATCGGCCGGATCGGCCGGATCGGCCGGGCTCGGGTTATCCTGTCCTGGACGCGCCGGGCTCATGCTGCCGAGGGCAGCCGGTCGTAGCGCGTCCGGCGCGGGGACGCCGACAAAGTCCGTGGTACCGCCTCTTCAGGCAGCCGCCGCGGCCCGGCCGGATCGTGCGCGTTCCGACCGTATCTCACAGGCCGAGCGCCGCCCTGGCCGCCTGCACGGCGGCCAGGACGGCGCCGCCGGCGCCGCCGGCCGCCGTGGCCAGCTCGAACAGGGTCCGCAGTCGTCGCTCCAGGCGTGCGGGGCTGCGCTCCGGCGGCGCCTGCTGCGCCTCCCGCCGCAGGCCCTCGGCAGTGTCCTCCAGGGTCGCCGCGTCCTCCTCCGACAGCGCGCCGCGGAGCTGGGCGACCGCCTCGCTCAGGGCGGCCAGGGCCGCCTCGACCTCGGGCTGCGGCCCCGCGTCGACCCGGCCGTAGGCGTTGCCGGAGCCGACGCTGACCGCGCCGACCTGCCCGCCGGACACCGTGGTGTGGTACGTGTTGTCGGTCATGGAGATCGTAAGCTCCTCGATCAGGTAGGTGCCGCCGGTGGGGCTCACCGCGTCCTGCAGCGCCCACAGGCGGCTGGCCAGCGCCGGGCTGTTCGTCACCTCGCCCAGGTAGTCCAGCGCGACGGCGACGTCCCCGTAGGCGTGGCACGCGGTCGCGAGGATCTCGGCGAGCAGGTTGCTCTGCGCGAAACCGTGGCGCTTGCGCCGGTTGAGCATCCCGGCCGTGCGCACGAGGTACCGCTGCACCGCCGGCCGGTCGACGTCCAGCTGACCGCCCTGGCACAAACCGAGCACCCGGCTGAACGCCGCGAAGTCGGCGTGCAGCCGGGAGACGTGGATCCGCAGCCGGCGGGTGACCTCCGCCGGGTTGCGGCGCTGCACGATCTCCCAGGCCAGCGCGCGGACCCCGCGGTGGCGGTACCACCGGTAGGCCAGCTCGCCGTCGTCGGGGAACTGGGCTGCCGGCGGGTCCGCGCGCCGGTGTGGGTATGGGCGCGCCCGCCCGGGGAGCTGGTCGGCGCGGCACACCTCGGCGATGACCGCCGGCGGCCCCGCCTGGATCCACCACGACTCGGGCCGGGCGTCGTGGGCCCGGTCGGTGGTGGCCGCGAGCAGGTGCCGGACGAACTCCGGCCCCAGGTCGGCCAGCGGGGTCTCCGGACGGCCGCGCAGGCGCGCCGGCGCGGCCAGGACCTGGTGGGCCCACGCGCCGTCGGCCGGGACGGGCGTGGAGAAGCCGATTTCGAGCCGGCCGACCACGCCGTCGGTGTAGAAGTTGCTGAACAGGCGCGGCGCCGTCCAGCGCCGACCGTCCACAGCGGATCGCCGGACGCGGACCAGCGCGCTGCAGTCGACGTAGTAGCTCTCGCTGACCCACGGGGTGCCGTGGCCGGTGAGCCGCGGCCGCAGCGGCCCCAGGCCGGCGATGAAGTTGGTGCGGTGGTGGTGGGTGGAGCGCTTGGCGTACAGCCGTTCCGGCTGGGGGAGCATCGGCTGGCTGTGCCGCCCGGTCGGGCCAGCCAGCAACGGGCGGACGTCGACCACGGGAATCTGCGCCACGAGGAGCACCCCGGCAGCGTACGGCCCGGTCCGCGCCGGCGGGGCGATTGGACCGGAGATGCTACCGGTGGGGTAGCCGCGGGCCACCGGCCCGCGGCTACCCCACCGGCCTCAGCTGACGGCGACGAACACGTCGTCCAGGGCCCCGCCGAACTGGTCGGTGCGGTTGCTCAGGTTCTGCCCGCCGACGCGCAGCGGCAGGTCGTTGGCGACGGTCAGGTTCGGCGGAACGGCGACCGTGCCGCGGGCCACGCCGTCGACGTAGACGGTCAGCGCCGTGGCCGTGCGGCTGCACACCAGGCTGTGCCAGGCGCCGTCGTTGACCGTGACGCTCGACTTGGCGATGTACGCCTGCCGGGACCCGCGCCCGACCAGCACGCAGTGCGCCTTGCCCTTGCGGCCGCCGATCTGCAGCTTCCACTGGCTCTCGGCGGTGGCCACGCCCTTCTGCATGATGTTGGCGTTGTGGCCGGTCTGCGCGGCGGTCGCCCGCACCCACGCGCCGTAGCGGAACGCCCGCGTGCCCGGGTCCAGGTCGGCGTCGTCGCCGCCCTCCAGTACCACCCGCGGGCAGCTGGCGGCGTTGGCCGCGCAGCGGGCCGGGAACGCCACGGCCCGCCCGGTGCCGCGGGCGACGAGGCTCGGCGCACCGCCGTCGGCGGCGCGCACGCGCAGCGGCAGCCCCCGCCCCGAGGTGTCGGCGAACGCGCCGTTGACCGCCCCCGCGTCGAACGGGTAGCGGGCGACCATGGTCTCGGCGGCGAGGGCGGTCGCGGGGGCGGCGACCGCGGGTGCGCCGGGCAGCATCGCCGCGGCGAGGGCGAGAAGAATGGGAACCTTAACCTTCATGCGGGGGAAGATACTTTTGTCCGCTGGGTCGCCCATGCGCGCCGCGCCGATTCAGGCCAAATCGGTTGGAACGGGTACCCGTCAGCAGCTGACGGTGCGGTCCCCGGACACGGTGGCCGACTGCCACTGCGACCGGTACGCGTACAGGCGGTAGGTGTAGGTGCCGTTGCTGACCGGGCTGTCCTGCCCGGAGGTGCTGGTGGACCCCGCCACCGTCACCGTCGACTGGACCGTGCCGCCGGAGACCCGTTCCAGCCGGTAGCCGGTGGCCCAGGTCGACGGCGACGCCGTCCAGGTGGCGTCCACCCGGGTGCTGCTGACCGGGGCCGGCAGCGCGATCTGCGCGCCGATGCTGGGGTTGTTCCCCCACGGCACCGTGCCGGTCTCGGTGGTGCCGCTGCCCGCACTGGCCTGCAGCTTCTCGTCGACCCGCAGGGCGGCCTGGCCGTTGCGGTGGAAGATCGGCACCCGGTTGGTCAGCGAGTTGGTCGGCGTGATGTCGTATCCGGTGTCGCCGGCCTTCAGCGACCAGATCACCACGACCCGGTTGTTGGCCGTCGTGGTGGCCACCGCGCCGGCCGAGAGGGTGTTGGTGGTGCTGAACGCCACGCCGGAGGCCAGGCCGGACCGCGACGTGTCCACGCCCGAGTAGGCGAGCGTCGCGATGACGTGCGCCCGGCTGGTGCCGGCCGTGATGGAGAAGGGGTAGGTGGCAGGCTCCGACGCCGTGGCCACCTTGTAGTAGAGCGACAGCGTGAACCCGGAGTTGTTCTCGGTGGCCCGCACGGCCGTCCAGTCGCTCGGGGCGTTGGAGACGCTGGCGTCCTGCACCGCGTGCGCCGCGATGAGCAGGTCGCCGGCGACCACGCCGGCGGGCCGGTTGACGTTCACGGAGTTGGAGGTGCCCACGGTCTGGGTCATCGACCGGAAGGTGGGCGCGGCGGCGGCGCTGCCGCACGTCACCGACAGGCCCAGGTTGCTGGGTGGAGCCAGGGCGTCGGCCTGCCAGGCGTTGCCGGCGTTGGCGGTCGCGGCGCTGAACGTGGCGTGCGCGTGCGCCGCGAAGCCGAGGGTGAGCACGATAGCGATCAGCAGGGCGACGCCGGGCAGCCGGGACCAGCGGTCGGACCAGGTGGCGCCTCGCCACCGGCCGGACCGCCAGGGGTGCCGCCAACGGCCGCCTGTGGTCACCACCGCTTCCTCGCGCTCGGGTGCGGATCACCGGTCCGATCGGCGCGGCCGCCGGCAAGATGAGCCGCCGGTCGCGCCGGGGCCCGGTTGGCCGACCGGCCGGGACCACCGGGGCGGGCGCCGGTGGCGTAGCGTTGCCACCCATGGGTGTGTCGCAACTGATCAAGAACAGGGTCCGGCGGATCATGCAGCGCCCGGGCACCACCGTCGACCTGGCCCCGCTGCGGGCCCGGCTTCCCAAGATCGAGGCGCTGGAGCCCGAGCTGCGTGAGCTCGCCGACGAGGAGCTGACCGAGCGCGCCGGGCGGGCCGAGCACCTGCACGAGATCATGGCGCTCGGCCGCGAGGCCGCCCGCCGGGCACTGGACGAGCGGCCGTACGACGTGCAGCTGCTCGGCGCGATGGCCCTGGCCGCCGGCACCGTGGCGGAGATGGCCACCGGCGAGGGCAAGACCCTGACCGCCGCGATCGCCGCGTTCGGCCACGTGCGGCGGGGCAACGGCCCCGTGCACGTGCTGACCGTCAACGACTACCTGGCCCGCCGCGACGCCGAGTGGATGGAGCCGGTCTACCGGCTGCTGGGGCTGACCGTCGGCTGGGTCACCGAGGGCGCGACCCCGCAGGAGCGGCGGGCGGCGTACGGGCGCGACGTCACCTACGTGTCGGTCAGCGAGGCGGGCTTCGACTACCTGCGCGACCAGCTCGTGCTGGACCTGGCCGACCGGGTGCAGGGCGAGCTGCGCACCGCGATCGTGGACGAGGCCGACTCGATCCTCATCGACGAGGCCCGGGTGCCGCTGGTGCTGGCCGGCGCGGTCACCAGCGAGCAGGACCCGGTGCACAACGCCGCCGCCGCGGTGCGCGATCTCAAGGAGCACACCCACTACGAGATCGCCGAGGACGGCCGCAGCGTGGCGCTGACCGCGGCCGGGCTGGTCGCCGTCGAGCGCGCGCTGGGCGGCGTGGACCTCTACGCCGACAGCGAGATCGAGCAGCTCACCGCGATCAACCTGGCCCTGCACGCCAAGGCGCTGCTGCACCGCGACGTGGACTACATCGTCCGCGACGGCGCGGTGGAGCTGGTGGACGAGTTCCGCGGCCGGGTGGCCCAGCGCCGCCGCTGGCCGGACGGCCTGCAGGCGGCCGTGGAGGCCAAGGAGGGGCTGGACGCCACCGCCGAGGGCGAGGTGCTGGGCACCATCACCGTGCAGGCGTACGTGACGCTCTACCACACCCTGTGCGGCATGACCGCGACCGCCGTGCTGGTCGGCGACCAGCTGCGGGAGTTCTTCAAGCTGGAGGTCGCGGTCATCCCGTCGAACACCCCGTGCGTGCGGGTCGACGAGCCCGACCGGGTCTACGCCACGCGCGCCGAGAAGGAGGAGGCCCTGGTCGCGGAGATCGCCGGATGGCACGCCAAGGGGCGGCCGGTGCTGGTGGGCACCCTCGACGTCAAGGAGTCCGAGAGCCTGGCCGGCGCGCTGCGCGCCGCCGGCGTGGAGTGCACGGTGCTCAACGCCAAGAACGACGCCGAGGAGGCCGCGATCATCGCGGAGGCCGGGGCGTACGGCGCGGTGACGGTCTCCACCCAGATGGCCGGTCGGGGCGTGGACATCCGGCTGGGCGGCAGCGACTCCGCCGACCGCGAGCGGGTGGCCGAGCTGGGCGGCCTCTACGTGATCGGCAGCGGACGCAACGACAGCCGCCGGGTCGACGACCAGCTGCGCGGCCGCGCCGGCCGGCAGGGCGACCCGGGCGGCTCGGTGTTCTTCGTGAGCCTGGAGGACGACCTGATCACCCTGCACGCCCCGGACGCCGTGCCGCCCTCGCCGAAGATGAGCCCGGACGGCCTGGTCACCGACGACCAGGTCAGCTTCGCCATCGAGTACGCCCAGCGCATCGCCGAGGGGGTGAACCACGAGATCCACCGCAACACCTGGCGCTACAGCGTCGTCATCGAGCAGCAGCGCAAGGCGCTGGCGGAGCGGCGCGAGCGGCTGCTGACCACCGAGGTGGCGGCGGCCATGCTGATGGAGCGGTTCCCGGAGAAGTGCGCCGAGATCGACGAGGACGTGCTGTGCGCCGCCGCCCGCTCGATCGCCCTGTACCACCTGGACCGCCTGTGGGCCGAGCACCTGGCGGAGCTGTCCGAGGTGCGCGAGGGTGTGCACCTGCGGGCGCTGGGCCGGCTGGACCCGCTGGACGAGTTCCACCGGTCCGCGGTGCCGGCGTTCCAGCGGCTGGTGCCGGAGATCGAGGCGCGCACGGTGGAGACCTTCGAGAAGACCGAGATCACCGACGGGTGGAGCCCGGACCGGGCCGAGCTGGTCCGGCCCAGCGCCACCTGGACGTACCTGGTGCACGACAACCCGTTCGGCTCGGAGCTGGACCGGCTCATCTCGGCGGTGGCGCGCCGGGTGGGCGGCCGCCGCGGCTGAGGCTGCGCGGTCGGTGCGCCGGGCTCCGGCGCACCGACCGCGACCGGTCGGGGCCCGACCGGTCGCGGTCGCGGGGCCGCACGGGGGACCGGCGCCGCGAGCGGACGTCAGCGGGCGTCGATCGCCACGTAGTCGCGGGCCGGGGCGCCGACGTACACCTGGCGCGGCCGACCGATCTTGGTAGCCGGGTCGTTGATCATTTCGCGCCACTGGGCGATCCAGCCGGGCAGCCGGCCGAGGGCGAACAGCACCGTGAACATCTTGGTGGGGAAGCCCATCGCCTTGTAGATCAGGCCGGTGTAGAAGTCGACGTTCGGGTAGAGCTTGCGGGAGACGAAGAAGTCGTCCGCCAGCGCGATCTCCTCCAGCTGCATGGCCAGGTCCAGCAGCGGGTCCGGCTTCGCCATGCGGCCGAGCACCTCCTGGGCGGCCCGCTTGACGATCGCGGCGCGCGGGTCGTAGTTCTTGTAGACCCGGTGCCCGAAGCCGGACAGGCGGATGCCGTCCTCCCGGTTCTTCACCCGGCGCACGAAGCCGTGCACGTCGTCGCCGGAGGCGTGGATGCGCTCCAGCATCTCCAGGACCGCCTGGTTGGCCCCGCCGTGCAGCGGGCCGAACAGGGCGTTCACCCCGGCCGACACCGAGGCGAACATGTTGGCGTGCGACGAGCCGACCAGCCGCACCGTGGAGGTGGAGCAGTTCTGCTCGTGGTCGGCGTGCAGCAGCAGGAGCATGTCCAGCACCCGGGCCACCACCGGGTCGACCTCGTACTCGGTGGCCGGCACCGCGAAGGTCAGCCGCAGGAAGTTGGACACGTAGTCGTGCGAGTTGTCCGGGTACAGCATCGGCTGCCCGATCGACTTCTTGTACGCGTACGAGGCGATCGTCGGCAGCTTGGCGATCAGCCGGACCGTGGAGATCTCCACGTGCTCCGGGTCGAACGGGTCGAGGCTGTCCTGGTAGAAGGTCGACAGGGCGCTGACCGCGGCGGAGAGCACCGCCATGGGGTGGGCGTCGCGCGGGAAGCTGTCGAAGAACCGGCGCATCTCCTCGTGCAGCAGGGTGTGCCGGCTGATCCGCCCGGCGAACTGGTGCAGCTGCGCGGCGGTCGGCAGCTCGCCGTAGATCAGCAGGTACGCCGTCTCCAGGAAGCTGGAGCGCTCCGCCAGCTGCTCGATCGGGTAACCCCGGTAGCGCAGGATCCCGGCGTCGCCGTCGATGTAGGTGATCGCCGAGGTGCACGACGCGGTGTTGACGAACCCCTGGTCCAGGGTGACGTGACCGGTCGTCTTCAGCAGGGCGCCGATCTCGACGCCCGCCGGGCCCTCTGCCGCGGGCCGCACGGCGAGGGGTAGCTGCCCGCCCGGATACTCCAGCGTGAACTCCGTCATCTGCGCTCCCGAACCGTGCGTCATCGTGGCCTGCCCCGGCACCCACGTTAGTCACCCTGGTTGCCGGCGACACCCGGACCCGGGGAACCCGGCATCCGACGAAGACCGTCGCCACGGATAGAGAGCGGTCGACGGCTCTGGGTACGGTACACCGGCGCCCGCCCCGCGCGGCCGGCGCCCGCCGCCGCGGTGACCTACGCCATTGTCCGCCCGCCGCCCGCCGGCCGGTGTAGGGCGCGACGCCCCGGGGTAGGAGCGGGGCACGGCACGAATCCGTGAGCACCCCCGCGTGCCGGTTCCCTACCGTCGATCTGGTCAGCCCCCGGAGAAGGAGACCGACCATGAGCACCGAGGCGACCACCCCTCACTCCAGCGCCGTCGCCGACAGCGAGCGGGGCCTGCTGCTGTTCGTGCTGGCACTGGTCCTGTTCGGGGTCGCCTCGGTGCTCATGGTCGGTCTCCTTCTCCGGGGGCTGACCAGATCGACGGTAGGGAACCGGCACGCGGGGGTGCTCACG
>DATMJT010000283.1:0-2841 GCA_035553735.1 Pilimelia sp. | reverse complement strand
AGCCTGGGCATCACGGTGAGCTCGCACGCCGTGCCCGTCCCGGCCGCGGTCCTACGTGCCGCCGACGCTGCTCTCGCGGCCTGCCCACGGCTCACCACGCCGAGCGGGGTCACGGTGGCGCTGCGGGCCGGTGAGCCACCGCCGCTCGGCGAGGAGTCCCGCCGGATCGACCTCGACATGACGGTCGCCGTACGCGGAGCCCGGATCACCGGTCGCAGCGCCGCCGTGCTGGTCCGGGTCGGACACAACCTCGTCGAGGTCACGATGACCGCGATAATGGAGCCGCTGGACGAATCACTGCTGCGCGAGGCCGTCCTGCGCACGGTCCGGGCCCTCGGGACACCGGCGCCTACCCGCTCACCGGGCTAGCGGCGTCAGCTCGCGCCGGGGCGGCCCCTGGGCCCAGATCGGGCGGTGCTCAGCCCAGGTCGGGGAACCAGAGCGCGATCTCGCGCTTGGCGCTGTCGGTCGAGTCGGAGGCGTGCACGAGGTTCTCCCGGTTGGACAGGGACAGGTCGCCGCGGACCGTGCCGGCGGCCGCCCGACGCCCGTCGGTGACCCCGATCAGCCCGCGGACGACGTCGATCGCCCCGTCCCCGGACAGGATCAGCGCGACCAGCGGGCCACTGGTCATGAACTCCTTGAGCGCCGGGTAGAACGGCCGCTCGACGTGCTCGGCGTAGTGCGACTGCGCGAGCGGCTCGTCCATGGTGCGCAGCACCATGGCCTCGATGGTGAGGCCCTTGCGCTCGAAGCGTCCCAGGATCTCGCCGACCAGCCCCCGGCGCACCGCATCCGGCTTGATCAACACCAGAGTCCGCTCGTGGCCCTCGGTGGTCGTCGTCACGTCTGCCCTCCTCGACGCTGCGGCGCTGCGGCCGGACGGTGGACCCGGCGGCCGCGCCGGGTCGATCCTGGTCAGCCTAGCGAGCGGCGAGCGCCCTGGAGCGGATGGGGCTTACCAGCGCGGCACAGACCCGACTAGCCTGACGGTAGCCGCACGCTCGGCGAACCGGGCATTTCCCGAGGCGAGGCCGACGGCGGCTGGGGGAGGAAACTGTGATCAACGGCGGTCGCCGGCCGATCGCGCCCATTCGCAAGCTGATCGCGGCGGTGCTGGGGGCGGTCGGCGCCTTTGTGGTCCTGTTCGGCGCCGGGATGACGAGCTGGGCGACCGCCGCGCTGGGCGCCGCCCTGGTGGCGCTGGCCGTCGCCCTGGTCACGGTGAGCGGGCTCGGCGGCGGCGGACGCGCGTGGGTCGCCGGGAGCGCCCATGTGGTCAGCGCGTCCGAGCCGCCCGCCAACTCCCTGTACGGCCGGTGCGAGCTGCAGCTCGTCATCGACGCGCCGACGATGCCGGCCGCGGCGGTGAGGGTGCGCGACCCCCGCGTGCCGGTGACCAAGTGGCCGGACGCGGGCGCGACCCTGCCGATCATGGTCGCGGTCGACGACCCCCGCCACGTCCGGATCCAGTGGGACGACGTGCTCAGCCACGCCGAGGCGGCGGAGTTCGCCTCCGGTGAGCCCGGCGAGGACGGCGCGCACCTGCTGGACGAGGAGGGGCACCTGCTGGACGAGGACGTGCCCGGCGTCGAGCCACTGCCCCCGCTCGACGTCGACGGCGAGCGGCTTGGTGAGCCGGAGCCGGCCCGGGCCGGCTCCGCCCACGGCGCCACCGACCGCGGCGGACCCGACGACGCCCGGAACAGCGAGGGCGCCCGGCCCGACGACGCCCGACCCAACGGCAGCCGGTCCGCCGGCACGGTGTCCGCCGGGGGACGTCCGCCCGCGGCGGAGTCCACCGCGGCGCCCGTCGTGGTGACCGAGACCCCCGCCGGCCCCGTGGTCGAGGGCCAGCTGGTCGACGAGCCGGCCGGGTACCCCGTACCCGTGCAGCGGCGCGGGGCGGACATCGAGACGGTCGACGCGGTCGCCGAGGAGGCGGCGCTGAGCCGGCTGATCACCGCGTACCCCAGCGCCCGGCCGGGCGCCACCGGCTCCATTCACGGCGTGGGCTTCACCCTGCTGGTCGCCGACCTGGAGCGTTCGATCGCGTTCTACCGCGACCTGCTGGGGTTCTACGAGATCGACGGGGGCGAGGGCAGCGCCGTGCTCGCCTCCGGGGACACCCGACTCGTGGTCCGTCAGGTCCCCGGCGCCGCGCCGGTGAACCGGCGCACGGTGCACGTCAACCTCGAGGTCGGCGACGTGCAGGCCACGTACCAGGAGCTGCGCGCCAAGGGCGTCCGCTTCACCTACCCGCCGCGGGCGGTGAGCCAGGGCGAGCGGCTGGAGCAGTGGGCGGCGACCTTCCGGGACCCGGACGGGCACGGCGTCGCCCTCATCCAGTGGCGGCCGCGGCCGGTCGGCCAGCGGTAGGTCGCTGCCGCAGGCGCCGGGCGGGCGGCCTCAGCCGAGGATCACCCTGCGGACGTGCAGCACGTACAGCCATACGGCGCCGAACACGACGCCCAGCACGGCGAGGGACCAGTGCAGGAGCCCGGCCGCGAGCAGTGCCAGCTGGAGTGCCCCGCCGCCGCGCCACGCCCACCGGTGCCGCATCCGCGCCGCGCAGACCACCGCCGCGACGGTCAGCACGCCGATCGCGGCCAGCGCCGGCCCGCGCAGCGTCCCGCCCAGCAGTCGGATCGGCTGGATGGCCAGCAGCAGCGCCAGCGCCTCCATGCCCAGGGTGGCCGCGCCCAGGCCGCGCACCGCCGCCGCCGGGTTGCGCAGGCCCGACGGCCGCGGCGCCCCGGAGCCGACCTCGGGCGCCGCACCGCCGGGCCCCGCGCCGCCGGGCCCCGCACCACCGGGCCCCGCACCGCCGGACGCCGCCGG
>DATMJT010000282.1:0-3126 GCA_035553735.1 Pilimelia sp. | reverse complement strand
GGCCGACACCCGGGGGCCCGCCGCGCTCTCGGGCGCCGACGCGACGGGGCCGCCGCCGGAGCCGGCGGACCCGCCGGCGCCACCCGGTGCGCCGGCGACGAACGCGGCCCGCAGCCGGCGGGCCACCGGGGCCTCGACGGTGCTGGACGCGGACTTGACGAACTCGCCCATGTCTTTCAGCTTGGCGAGTACGGTCTTGCTCTCGACCCCGAGCTCCTTAGCCAGCTCGTGTACGCGGGCCTTGCCTGCCACTGCACTCCTCACTCCGAGGTCGCGCGGGCAGGAACCCGCGGCGACCTCACTCCCGCACTTGAAGCCTGATCATTTCAGCGACTTCATCGTGTGCTCATGTCGGTCGTCCTACCTAGCTGGGTCTCGGGTGGGGCTGTGCCACCACCGTCGGTCGCTCCGGTCGGCGCCTGGGCCGACCGGACGTACTCGGCCAGCTCGCCGGTGTCCAGGACACCGGCGACACGCAGCGCCCGCCCGAAGGCGCGGCGCCGCTCCGCCAGCGCGAGGCACGCCGGATCGGGATGCAGGTGTGCGCCCCGACCCGGCATTGTGCGGGCCGGATCGGGCAGGAGCTGGAAACCAGCGCCCGCGCTGACCGCGGTCACGCGCAACAACTCGGAGGCCGGCGCGCGCCGACGGCAGCCCACACAGGTGCGAATCGGCCCCGGTGTGGCCGGCGACGCGCGACGTTCCACGGAGAGTCTACCCCTAGCCTACGGCGGGCACCCCGGCCGGCTCCACCCCGAGGCCGCCCGCTTCCCGCGTGGTCGCGCCCGCCGGCCGGGACCGGGCGGCGGGCCGCCGGCCGGTCACGCCACGTCGGACGCCGCCCCGGCCTCCGGCCGGGCGGGCGCCGGCTCGTGGTCGGAGCGGATGTCGATGCGCCACCCGGTCAGCCGCGCGGCCAGCCGGGCGTTCTGGCCCTCCCGCCCGATGGCGAGCGAGAGCTGGTAGTCCGGGACGGTGACCCGCGCGGTCCGGGTGGCCGCGTCGACCACCTCCACCCGCAGGGCCTTGGCCGGCGACAGGGCGTTGCCGACGAAGCTCGCCGGGTCCTCGGACCAGTCGATGATGTCGATCTTCTCGCCGTGCAGCTCGCTCATCACCGCCCGGACCCGCTGGCCCATCGGCCCGATGCAGGCGCCCTTGGCGTTCACCCCGGGCGCGGTCGACCGTACCGCGATCTTGGTCCGATGGCCTGCCTCGCGGGCGATGGCGGCGATCTCCACCGTGCCGTCGGCGATCTCCGGCACCTCCAGCGCGAACAGCTTCTTGACCAGGCTCGGGTGCGACCGGGACAAAGTGATCTGCGGGCCGCGGAAGCCCTTGGTCACGTGGACCACCACGCAGCGCAGCCGCTGCCCGTGCTCGTAGCGCTCGCCGGGCACCTGCTCGGCCTGGGGCAGGACCGCCTCCAGCTTGCCGAGGTCGACGGTGACGATGCCCTTCTCCTTGCGCGCCTCGTGCGCCTGCACCACCCCGGTGACCAGGTCGCCGTCGCGGCCGGCGTACTCGCCGAAGTGCACGTCGTCGGTGGCCTCCCGCAGCCGCTGGAGGATCACCTGCTTGGCGGTCATGGCCGCGATGCGGCCGAAGTCGTGCGGGGTGTCGTCCCACTCGCGCACCACGGCGCCGTCGGCGGCCAGCTCCTGGGCCAGCACGATCGCCGCCCCCGACCTGCGGTCGATCTCCACCCGGGCGTGCGGCTGGGCGCCCTCGGTGTGCCGGTACGCGGTCAGCAGGGCCGTCTCGATGGCGGCGAGGATCGTCTCGAACGGGATCTCCCGCTCACGCTCCAGGGCGCGCAGGGCCGCGAGGTCGATGTTCACCTCTGCTCGTCCTCCAGTTCGTCGTCGTCCCCACGCCCGTCGGCGTGGCGAGCCGCCGCGGCCCCGTCCGGGCCATCCCCGTCCGGACCGTCGACGCCCCGTTCGCCGGCATCGTCGGCGGCGGTCGGGTCCGGGATCTCTTCGAGATCATCATCGGACACCTCGTCCAGCCGCGCGAACTCGACCTGTACCCGACCCGGCCCGAGGTCGGCGTGCGCCAGCTCCACCGCCCCCCCGGCGACGTCCAGCACCACGCCCTCGTCGTCGGCGGCCAGCACCCGGCCGGTCAGCGCCCGCTCCCCGGCGCGCACCGAGACCAGCCGGCCGACGTTGCGGCGCCAGTGTCGCGGCAGCGTCAGGGGCCGGTCCACCCCGGGCGAGCCCACCTCGAGCTGGTACTCCCCGGCGACCAGCTCACCGGCGTTGGCCTCCGCCGCGTCCAGCGCGGCCGACACCGCGCGGGCCACGACCGCGATGTCGTCGAGGCCGACCCCGCCGTCGCCGTCCACCACGACCCGCACCAGGTGCCGGCGCCCCACCCGGGACACCGTCACGTCCTCCAGGTCGTACCCGGCGCCGGTCACCACCGGCTCCACCACCGCGCGCAGCCGCTCCCGGCGGGACGCGGCGTCGCCGCCCGGCGGCGCCGGCGACTGGCGGGGGCCGGTCCGGCCCGCACCCGCCCGCGGGCGGGCGGCCGCGCCGGGCCGACGCCCACCGGCCCGCTCGTGTGCACCCATCGCGCACCCCCTTCCGCTCGCCCGGCCGGGCCCCGGGGCCGGCACGCGCACGCCACCGGGCCGGCACGCCCGGCGGCTGGGCAGAGCCTAACGCGCGGCGCGTCGATCAGCCGATCGCCGCTCCGACTCCCGGCCCGCACGCGCGCGGCCGCTCGGCGATGGTGTTCACTGGGCCGATGCGAAACGGCGCGCGCGTGGCGGATGCCGGCCGTCCCGGCGGGTGGGGCCGGCGCCGGCTGCTGTGCGGGGCCGGCGGTGCGGCGGCCGGCGGCGCGCTGCGCGCCGCCGCGGCGACCCCGGGAAGCCGCGCCGCGGCCGCTCTCGCCGCGGCGGCCGGGGCCGCCGGTGCGGCCGGCTGCGACCTGCTCGGCGGCGAGCCCGCGCCCCCGCCCGCACCGGATCCGCTCGCCCCGTTGCTGGCACAGACCCGGGCGCTGGTGGCCCGCTACGATGCCGCGCTCGCCGCCCACCCCGCGCTCGCCGACCGGATCGGCCCGCTGCGCGCCGCCCACGCGGCCCACGCCGCCGCGCTGGCCGCGCTGCTG
>DATMJT010000281.1:0-14931 GCA_035553735.1 Pilimelia sp. | reverse complement strand
AGGAAGAGCCGGGCGAAGCGGGCGTCGACGCGGCGCAGCCACGGCGCCGCCCACAGGCCGGCGGCCAGGATGACCGCGCCCTGCGGGAGGCAGAGCAGGGCGGCGGGCATCGTGTCGATGGACCACATGACGCCGTAGCCGTACCAGCCGGTGCCGAGCCAGATCCACACCGGCGTCAGCGTCAGGCCCGCCAGGCCGTACAGCGGCACCAGCACGCCGATCGTCCCGAGCGCGAACCCGACGATCGCGCCGGGCACCAGCCAGGCGAGGTCGCGCCAGGTGGCCGGGTCCGTCACGGTCCACCGGAAGCGCTGCCAGCTCCCGGCGACGGCCGGTACCGGGGGCGGATGGTACGGGCGGGCGACCAGGACGCCGGTTCGTGAGGCGCGTCTGCGTTCAAGGTCGGTGCGCATCCGCACCAGCGTCATCGCCCAGGGAACCAGCGCCAGCCCGAGGTACGGTACGGGCGCCAGGGCCAACGCGACGACCGACACGGCCAGCAGCGGCACGTTGGTCAACGCCAGCCCGACCGCGGCCATGCCGCCCAGCACGGAGCGCACCCCGCGCCGGACCCATCGGCCCAGCCCTACACCCGTCCCGGCTACGTCCACGGGTCACATAGTGCCCCCCTGCACGTGGTTCAAGGGTGGTGCTAGCACCACCGGGCCGCAGGAGCTAGAGCTCCTGACCAAGCCCGTCCCGGACGGTTTGATAGGAACATGACGATAACCATGGCACCGCCGCAGAGGGCGACCGGCAGCGACTTCGCGGTCCTGTCCCGCCGGGTCAGCGGCGAGGGGCTGATGCAGCGTCGGCCCGCCTACTACCTCGCCCGGCTGAGCGTCGTCACGCTCATGTTCCTCGGCGGTTGGACCGCGTTCTTCCTCATCGGCGCGTCCTGGTGGCAGTTGGTGACGGCGGCGTTCCTGGCCGTCACCTTCACCCAGGTCGGGCTCGTGGCGCACGACCTGGCACACCGCCAGGTGTTCCGTACCAAACGCCCCGGCGAGCTGCTGGGGCGGCTGGCCGGAAACCTGGGCATCGGGATGAGCTACGGCTGGTGGGTGGACAAGCACACGCGTCACCACAACAATCCGAACCACGACGACCTCGACCCGGACGTCGCGCCGGAGGTGCTCATCTGGGCGACAGAGTCTGCTTTCGGCCGGCGCGGGCTGAAGGGTTTCATCACCCGGCACCAGGCCGGGCTGTTCTTCCCGCTGCTCACCCTGCTCGCCATCGACCTGAGGGTGTCCAGCGTCAAGGCGCTGCGCAGCGGCACGGTGCGCCGCCGCGGCCTGGAGACCATGCTGCTGATCGCGCACGCCGTCGGCTACCTGGCGGCGCTGTTCGCCGTTCTCCCGCCCCTGCAGGCCGTCGCCTTCCTGTTGGTGCACCAGGCGCTGTTCGGCGTCTACCTGGGCATGACGTTCGCCCCCAACCACAAGGGCATGCCGCATCCGACCGGCGACGAGGACTTCCTGCGCAAGCAGGTGCTCACCTCCCGCAACGTCCACGGCAACTGGTTGACCGACGCTGCGCTCGGCGGCCTGAACTACCAGATCGAGCACCACCTGTTCCCCGGCATGCCGACGCCCAACCTGCGCAAGGCCCAGCCGATCGTGCAGGCATACTGCGCCGAGATCGGGGTCGCCTACGAACAGACCAGCCTCGTCACCTCCTACCGGCAGGCCCTTGAGTACCTGCACCAGGTAGGCGCACCGGCCCGAGCCGAACACGCGGCCCGCCGATCCGGCCTCGCCGGCTGCAGCCACCGCCAGGCGGGCAACAGTCAACTCGCCGGGGGCGTGTCGCACCGGACCAGCGAACTGTGGTGATCGCGCGTACGGCCTCGCCGCTGTGGTCGACAGCGCTTCGCCGGGCGGCGTGGGGTCACTGGTGAGCCAGGTCGAGTCGTCCGGGTTGCGACCGCCAAGCGCGCCCGCCCGAACAAGAGTACGATGAGGATATCCCGGAGTCGACGACATCCCGCCCTGAGGTGCCCGCCACACCGGCCTCACCCCCACGAAGGGGGATGTCATGTCCAACGATCTCCGTCAGCCGGCAACCGCGCCGGTCGACCCGTCCACCGCGGGACCGCCGCAGACCCTGACACGCCCACCCGCGACGTCACCGACGAGCCGGGTGCCGCGCACGCGCACCGGCGCCGTCTGGTTCGGCCTGTGCGTCGCAGCGCTGCTCTTCGTGGTGCTCATCGTCTTCATGCTGCAGAACACCCGCAGCGTCGAGGTCAGCTTCCTGTGGATGCACGGCAACCTTCCGCTGGCCATGGCCCTGCTGGTCGCTGCTGTCGGCGCCGCGGTCGTGACCATGGCGGTCGGCGCGGGGCGGATCATCCAACTGCGCCGCCTGACCCGGCGCCCGCGTCCTTGATCGATCACCGGCCAGAAACTGACCGGCCACCAGGACCCCCGATCTGCACACCCAACCCGCGTGCGCCACTGCCGCTTCCGAGCGGTGGCAGGCCGGAGGAGACCCCCATGATCCGCACCGGCACCGCCACCCGCATGACCACGCTCTCGCCGTCCGAGCCGTCCACACCGCGCCTGCGGATGGAACCCACCGGATCGCGCCGCACCCTGCTGGACGGCGGCTGGTGGCCCCGCTCCACCGACCCGGTCGCCGAGCTACCGGGCCTGATCCTGGCCATCGACACCCTCCGTGAACCCATCTCCCACCTGGTCCTCGCCGCCGACGGTTGGGACAGCCATCCCCGCCGCTTGGCTATGAACGCGCGGGTCCTGCGCCTGGGCTACTTCGCCAGCCAACCCGCCAGCCTGCTCACCGCCCTGTGCGCCAACGGCGACCGGGTGGACCTGCTGGTCGTCCCTGCCAACACCGCCGCCAACACCGCCAACGCGGCGATGACCATGGCTGCCACGGCGAGCAACCTGGTCCACGCCCGACACATCCTCGACACCGTCAGCACACCCGCACCCGCCGCCGCTGCCACCGCCGCCGGGTAGGACGCCAGGGATGTCCAACCCCGTTGGGTCAAGAGGCCAGGCCCCCCTACACCACGCCACCAGACGCGGACTCACCAGGCGCGAGCCGACTCGTCCGGGCTACCCGGTGCCCGATATGTGGCTAAGCTGAAGTTGCCTGACTCACCACCCACGTCCCGCCGGGTGGCTCGGTACCCCGACGCCAGGAGATCGGACGACGGACGCCCCGGTCCGAAGGTGGCGCCACTGTCACTGGTTGTGTCGGCTGATGATGATCCGGACGTCCGCGACCTGATCGGCGGAGTCCTGGGCGGCGAGCATGAGGTGATAGCCGTCGAAGACGGGCGGGCTGGCGCAGAGGTCACGCATGGCCAGCACCCGGGAATCAACACCGCGGTAACCGGCGTCGCAGGGCGAGATCGGTGACTTCGCCGGTGGCGCCGGTGGCCGTCAGCGCCGCCGCGAACAGGATGAGCTGGTTGACGACGTTGAGGAAGACCAGCAGCCCGACGGTGCTGGCGACGAGGTGGTACGTCGGATTGGTCTCGATGCGATGCACGTAGAAGCCGCCGACGGTCTTGAGCAGTTCCAGGCCCACGGCGACGAACAGCGCGGGTAGGACCACCCGACGCAGCGGCATTCGCAGTCGTGCGAGTCCGGTGAGCACCGCGGCCGACAGCAGCGTGCTCACGGCGAGGCCGACCACGAGGCCAACCGTGGCCAACAACCACCGGGTCGGGGTGGCGCCGGCGCCGGTGGCGTCGACGAGCCGGTTGGCCAGGGCGGCGGTGGCGAACGCTGTGGCCAGAGAGACGGCCAGCAGCAGGCCGAGCCCGATCAGCACAAGCAGGTCGACCAGCAGGCGGACGACGAAGGTCCCCGGGTACTCGGGCAGTCGCCAGATCCTGCGGATCGACGAGCGTAGCGCGTCCACCCAGAACCAGCCGGTGACCGGCAGGCTGAGGAGCGCGATCACACCGACGGCACCGCGGGCGGCGCGTAGCGCCTGCACGTCGAGGCTCGGCAGGTTCTGGGCAAGGTAGCGCTGTACCGAGCGCTGCACCGCCGGGTCGTCCAGGACGAATCCGAAGACCGCGAAACCCAGCAGTGCCATCGCGAACGTGGCGAAGAACGCGTAATAGGTGACCGCGGCGGCGAGCCGGCCGCCGTCGGCTTCGTCGTAGCGCGCCGCGGCCCGGGCCAGGTGGTCCAGCCAGCCGTGCCGGCGCCGGGCACGCCGCCACGCGGCGCCGGCACGCTGCGTCATGCCCGTGACGGTCACGTCACTCGTCGTACCCTACGGCCACCCCGGCTACGCACCGGGCGTGATGTCGCGCTGCTGCGCGGCGGCTGGTGGACGTACCCGACCACCAGCCGTGTCCCTGTGGTTCAGGCGCCGGCCCCGCCGGCGCGGACCGGTGACCCAGGATCGGGATTGACGGAGGTCGCAGCTGATGGCGGTGCTTCATCCCCGATCCGGGTCTCGCTCTGGTGCGCGGTCTGCTCGGCCTCGGCCTGCTCGTCGTCGGCGGGTCGGGTGCCGGGCGGTTCGCGGTCGGGGGTGGGCTCGCCCTGCGGGTGTGCAACCAGGTAGCGCACGGCGGTGTTGGCCACGGCCAGCGCCGGAACGGCCACGAGCGCGCCGACGATGCCGGCGACGACGACACCGGTGGCGATCGCGAGGATGACGGCCAGCGGGTGCAGAGCCACGGCGCGGCCCATGATGAGCGGCTGCAGCACGTGTCCTTCGAGTTGTTGCACCCCGATGACGACACCGAGGACGATGAGCGCGGTGACCGGGCCCTGGGTGACCAGCGCGACCAGGACGGCGACCGTGCCGGACAGGGTGGCCCCGATGACCGGGATGAACGCGCCCAGGAACACCAGCGCGGCCAGCGGCAGCGCGAGCGGGACGCGGAGCACGGCCAGCCCGATGCCGATACCGACGGCATCGACGAACGCCACCAGCACCGTCGCGCGGACGTACGAGCCGAGGGTGTGCCAGGAGTAGTGGCCGGCCCGAGCCGCCGGTACGCGGGCCGGGCGCGGCAACATCCGGCAGAGGAATCGCCAGATCTGTGCGCCGTCGCGCAGGAAGAAGAACAGGACGAACAGCACGAGGAAGAACCCGGCGACGACCTCGCCGATCGTCGTGGCCGTGCTCAACGCGCCGGAGGTGATCGCGCCCTGGTTCTCGGACAACTGTTGCTGCAGCCGTTCGAACCCGGCGCTGAGCTGAGCGTGGGAGAGGTGCAACGGGCCGCGCGCAAGCCATGTCTCCACCTCGTCCACGCCTTCGCGGACCTGGGCCGACAGGTCATCGAACTGGGAGACGACCGTCCCGACGATCAGCCCGAGACCGCCGGACACGGCCGCCAGCCCACCGACGAGCACCGTGCCGGCGGCCAGGGACCGGTTGACTCCCCGATCGCACAGCCCCCGGACGGCCGGCTCGAACAGGGCGGCGAGCAGCAGCGCCACCGCCACCGGGATGACCACGACGCGCAGCATCGATATCACTCTGATCAACAGGTAGGCGGCGACGACGAACAAGATCAGCCGCCATGCCCACGCCCCGGCGATGCGCACGCCACGGGGGATGCCGTCGTCCACTGTCGGTGCCGGCTCGGCGAGCATCGGCCCGGTGGTCTCGCCCCACCCGCTGTCGACCCGGAACGGCGGCAACGAGCCGCCACGCCGGGCTGTCGTCAACCGGGTACGGGCCCGCTCGCGTATCGACCCGATCCAGCTCATGGCAGCCCCTTCCGACCGTTGCCAGCGCTGAGAAGTACCCAGCACGTGACCGGTCGTCACCAGTCGCGTCCCGTCAGTCGTGGACGACCGTCCACGCCGGGAGGGCGAGACGTCCCACGGACGACCCGAGCTCACGGACCCTTCGTTCGCCTGCTGCGGACCGATGATCACGATCCTGGGGATCGGTGTGCCCGTGGACCCGCCGAGTCCATCTCACAGATACTGGCCCGAGGTCTCGCTGTCGTTTCTGGCCACCCGCACGGAGACCACGTTGGCAAGGTTGACGACCACGGCATTCTCGCTGGCCTCGCGGTTGTACCTCGCGCGCGTCAGGACCAGGCTGCGTCGCTCGTCCAGAGCCCTGGCTATCGTTTCCAGCGCCTCATCCGGCGCACTGAAATCGGAAGTCAGCACGGAGATATCTTCACCGCCCACCGGATGGAATCGCATGATCAGTTCGACTTTCTCAACCACGGTCGGCTCCTTCCGGAAACCTGGACGCTGCGCCCGCGTTCCCGCCGTGCGCGCACCGGCCCGCTGCCGGACGCTGCCCCAACCGTACCCAGCGACGTTGCCGTAGACTCCAATCCGAGGTACCAAAACGACCGGCCCCGGGTCAGCGCGCCGGGCCGTCCACCGCGGCCGCGCGTCGAACCCGCCACCTACCATGATTCGCGGCCGGTCCGGACATCTGTCGCCGGTGTCAAGCTCGTCGCCGCTTCGCCGGCGGACAGGACAGCGGTGTTACCGTCGTCGGCTTTCGGATACGGTTTCCTCAACGCTTATTCGGCCCGAGGGCGCGATTTGATGGTCTCGACCCGCCGGGCCAGCCGCCACTACGCCACCCCGAAGCGGCGGCCGGCGCCGCTGTACGCACCGAATAGGAGCGGCCTTGAAGAAGACGACCACGAGAGCGTTGGCCGGGGTTACCGTTGCGGCGCTCGCGACGGCCGGGGTAGCCGCGGTCATTCGCTACCGCCAGGGGCAGAGCCCCCAGCCAGACGAGCGCGCCCATCTCGATGAGCTGGAGGCCCGGCTACTCCAGCTCGAGGAGTCGGAGGGCGACGGGCCGCCGACCCCCGTCGGTCGGGTCTTGCAGGACCTCCACCGGGTTCAGGGCATCTCGGTGGCACGGTTACGGCAATGGATCGCCCGCCTACAGCGTGAGACTCTGGGCCCGGAGCAGGCCACGGTCGCCGAAAGTGACTTCGACGCCTTGGAGCGGGAGGCAAACGAACGCGGCGCGTAGCAGCCGGCCGGCAGGCTATGGTCTCCGGATGCTCGGGTCTGATGCTGACGTGGCGGTCGCTGCGGCGGGCGCAGGCGCCGTGGTCGTGCGTGCCCGGTACGGCACCGCGCCGACCCGCGTGGAGAAGCCGCCGTCCGACTTCGCTACCACTGCCGACCTCGATGCTGAGGCCGCGATCCTTCAGGTGCTGCGCAGCGCTCGCCCCGGTGATGCGTACCTGGGTGAGGAGTCCGGGTCGTCCGGCGACGACGCGAACCGTCGGCGGTGGCTGATCGACCCACTCTGTGGGACGGCCAACTTCGCTGCCCGGACGCCGCTGATGTGCGTCAACGTCGCGCTCGGCGTGGACGGCGTCGTCCGGGTGGCCGCTGCCGCCGATCCTATGGCCGGGGATGTGTACTGGACGGACGGGATCGCTGCCTGGGTCCGCCACCAGGGCGATGGGAACAGGGATGAACCGATCGTCCCGTCGGCGGTTACTCGTCTGGTCGATGTCAACCTCGATCCTTGGTACCCCTGTGGGCAGGGGTTCCGCACGGAGCGGATCCTGACCGACCCCGCGTTCCGGCAGGTTTTCCAACCGCGGGTCACCTCGACCACGCTCGCATTGACGTGGGTGGCGTCAGGCCGTCGCGCCGCCTATGTCAGCACCGGGGACCTGCGCGACAGCGTCCACTTCTCCGCCGGGATCGCGCTGAGCCAGGCCGCTGGATGCATCGTGACGGGACTTCGCGGACAACCGGTGCACACCGGCGAGGGCGGTCTCGTCGCCGCAGCAGACGCCCACACCCACGACCGGCTCGTGAACGTGGTCAACAGCCTCACCGACCGATAGCAGGGCTCGAGGCCACCGACACCGCCTGGAGCTGGGGAAGCGGCCGGCTCGTTCCCGCCGACAGCGGCTCACTGGTGGCACTCCTCAGTGGCCGGGCGCTGCCCGACGGCCGGACACTGCCCCGCGGCTGATACACCGGGGCCGCCCGCAGGCGAAGACCGCAAACAGCACATCAGCGGATGTCCAACACGGCCCCACTCGACTCGGCGGCGCTGGAGCCGGCCGAGGGTTCGCCACCCTCGACGCCCCCCCGACCAGCCCGGCGTCCGCGGTCAGCGTCGCAGCAGCTCGTGGGCGTCGGTGAACAGGTACGGCCGCCGCACCAACTCCGGATCCTCCTGGTCCGGCCGCGGCAGGTTGATCTCGATCGCCAGCTGTCCGACCTCACCGGCGGCACGACTCCATGATCGTGACGGACTTCCCGGGCGCCACCTGCCGCGGCGCATCGATCTGCCGCCGCTCGGCGCCACCTTACTGCTTTACTATCTTCCTAGTGAAGCAGTAAGGGGCTACCGTGTTCGTCTTCCGGCTCGACACCCACTCCGGCGTGCCGCCGTACCTGCAACTCGTCCAGCAGGTCCGCCAGGCAGTGCTGCTGGGCTTCCTCCAACCCGGCGACCGCCTCCCGCTCATCCGCGAGGTGGTCGAGGACCTGGCGATCAATCCGAACACCGTCGCCAAGGCGTACCGGCAGATGGAGCAGGAGAACCTGGTCACCGGCCGGCCCGGCCAGGGCACGTTCGTCAACGAACAGCAGTCGGCCGCGATGCCGGCATCGACGTACACGTCGCTGCGCCGCGGCCTGGCGGCCTGGCTGCGCCGCGCCTACGCCGCCGGCCTCGACGAGCAGGCGGTCCACGCGCTTTTTACTTCCGTCCACCAGCAGACCAGGAACGAGGACGTGGCGTGACAGAGTCCGAGTTCGCGCTGCGCACCGACGGTGTGGGCAAGCGATACCGGAAGGGCTGGGCGCTGCGCGACTGCACCCTGACCCTGCCGGTCGGCGGCGTGATCGCCCTGGTCGGGCCGAACGGCGCCGGCAAGACCACGCTGCTGCGCCTGGTCGTCGGGTTGCTGGCACCGAGCACCGGCACCGTGGAGGTCCTCGGCCACGACGTCACCGCCAGCACCCCGCACACCCTGTCCCGGGTCGGGTTCCTGGCCCAGGACCACCCGCTGTACAAGCGCTTCACCGTCGCCGAGATGCTCCGCTTCGGCCGGGCCTGCAACCTGCGGTTCGACCAGGGGCTGGCCGAACGCCGGCTGGCGAAGCTGGGCATTCCACTCGACCGCAGAACCGGTACGCTCTCCGGCGGCCAGCAGGCCCAGGTCGCGTTGGCCCTGGCCCTGGCGAAGCGACCGGACCTGCTCGTCCTCGACGAGCCGGTGGCCAGCCTCGACCCGCTGGCCCGGCACGAGTTCCTCCAGGTCCTCATGGGCGCGGTCGCCGAAGGCGGGGTGACCGTCCTGTTCTCCTCCCACCTCGTGCACGAGCTGGAGCGCGTCTGCGACCACCTGATCGTGCTCAACCACGGCCGGGTCGCGCTCACCGGTGACATCGACACCCTCCTCGCCGAGCACCGGGTGCTCGTCGGCCCGCGCACGGCCACCGACCGCGACCGGGCCGGCACCGTCGTGGAGGCCGTCCACAGTGACCGGCACACGACCCTGCTGGTACGTGACGGCGCAATCACCACCGCGCCCGGCTGGCAGGCCCAGCCGGTCGCGCTGGAGGAGCTGGTGCTGGCGTACCTGCGCCGGCCGTCCGAGCCGAGCGCCGCGGCCACGTCGGGGGTGGCGGCATGACGTGGTTGATCTGGCGCCAGCACCGGACCGAGGTCTGCGTCCTGGGTCTGCTCGTCGGCGTGTTCGGCATTGCCCTGCTCGTGCTCGGGACGCAGGCCCACGACCTGTTCCCCGGCGGTCCCGCCCGGTGTGCGGGAGAGGCCGGTGTCAACGAGGCCTGCGCGGCCTCCTTCCGCCGGCTCGACGAGGGGTACGGGTACGTCGAGAATCTCCTGGCGGCCTTCTATCTGGTCCCCGTCGTCATCGGTGCGTTCCTCGGTGCGCCGCTGCTCGCGCGCGAACTGGAGGACGGCACCTGGCAGCTCGCCTGGACGCAGGCCGTGCCGCGGATGCGCTGGCTGGCGGCCAAGCTCGTGGCACTGGCCGGCGTCACCGTCACGCTCACCGCGCTGTTCACCGCGGTGCTCACCTGGTTCCGTCAGCCATTCGACGCGTGGGAAGGGCGGTTCCAGTACGACGCCTTCGACCTGGAGGGACTTGTTCCGGTGGCGTACGCGCTGTTCGCGTTCGGCGTCGCCACCGCCGCCGGGGCGATCCTGCGGCGCAGCCTTCCCGCGTTCGGCGTTGCGTTCGGGGCGTTCCTCGCCGCCCGGATGCCGGTGGCGCTGTTGGCGCGTCCCGCGTACGCCACCCCGCTCACCACCATGGAGCCGGTCCCGGTCAGCGGCTCGAAGGACCAGGCGGGACACCGGCCCGGGCCCAGCTCCGCTGACTGGGTGATCGAACGCGGCTACGCAGACGCCACCGGGCGCAGGCTGAGCTGGACCGAGTACTACGAGCTGGAGGGCGCCGCCGACCGGGCCGGCACCAACCTCAACCAGTTCCTGCACGCGCGGGGCATCCAGCAGGTAGGGGTCTACCACCCGGCCGACCGGTTCTGGACGTTCCAGCTCATCGAGGCGGCCCTGTTCGTCACCGTCGCGGCGGTCCTGATCGGTGTGGTGGTATGGCGGGTACGGCGCCGTATGATCTAGTGCCCTGACCACAACCGTTCACGGTGTTGGTTGACACGCTGTTCGGCTTGTCGGCCGGGCGCGTGTCGACGTTCACGCTGTGTGGCTGGCAGAACTGAGCCACCCCGGGAAGGTTGGAGGCCCTGATGCCAGGATGATCTTCCTGGTCGAAGGGAGGCCCTTGCATGGCTGCTCCGAGGAAGTACCCGCAGGAACTACGTGACCGGGCGGTGCGGCTCGCTCGTGAGTCCGACCGGCCCCTGGCGCACGTCGCCCGTGATCTGGGTGTGCATCCGGAAGCTCTCCGGAACTGGGTGCGGCAGGACGAGGCCGATCGTGGCGAGCGGTCCGAGCAACTGTCGACCGTCGAGCGGGACGAGCTGCGCCGGTTGCGGGCCGAGAACGCCGAGCTGCGCCGGGCGAACGACATCCTGAAGGCCGCTTCGGCGATTTTCGCGGCCGGTCTCGACCGTCCCCGGACGAGGTGATCACCGTCGTGCAGGCGTGCGGTGACCGCTTCGGGGTCGAGCCGATCTGCCGGGTTCTCGGCTACCGGTCGGCGTCGATCGTCTACGCCCGCCGCCGCCACACGCCGTCGGCCCGAGCGCTGCGGGATGAACAGGTGTTGCAGGCCATCGGGACGGTGCGGGTCGGTAACGCGGCCTGTTACGGGGCCCGCCGCACCTGGCTCGCGCTGCGGCGGCCGGGTTCGACGTGGCCCGCTGCACCGTGGAGCGGGTGATGCGCCAGGCCGGCCTGGTCGGCGTCCAACGCGGCACCAGGGCGCCGCGGACGACGACACCGGACACCACCGCGGCTCGGCCGCCGGACCTAGTCAACCGTGACTTCACCGCCGCCGGTCCGGACCGGTTGTGGTTGTCGAACATCACCTACGTGCCCACCTGGGAGGGTTCGTCTACGTCGCGTTCGTCATGGACGCTTACTCACGGCGGATCATCGGCTGGCAGACCGGCGACCATCTCCGCACCGACCTTCCGCTGGACGCGTTGGAGATGGCGTTGTGGAACCGTAACGCCGGCGACGGCAAGACCGTCCACCACTCCGACGCCGGGTCGCAATATCGGTCCATCCGTTACACGACAAGGCTTTCCGACCTCGGCGTCATGCCATCCGTTGGGAGCGTGGCCGATTCCTACGACAACGCGATGGCCGAGGCGCTCAACGGCACGTTCAAAGCCGAACTGATCCACCGATGCGGGCCCCGGAAGACCCGGGCCCAGACCGAGATCGCGATCTACGAGTGGATCTCCTGGTACAACCACGCCCGGATCCACACCTCGATCGGCGACATGCCCCCGGTCGAGTACGAGCACAGGCACTACGCTCAGACCATCACCCCGGCGTCGATCGGCGCCACATAACCCGGCCTCCAAGATCCCCGGGGTGGCTCAAGATCGCCTCGTGGGACACCCGGTAAGCCTGCTAGTGCGGGTAGTCGGCCGCCAGCCGACCCGCAATCGAGGCCGGGGACCACCCGCAGCGCAGCCGCGCCACGACGACCTCGCGCAGGCCCGGTACTCGTTCCACGGCCCACGTCTTGGGCCGCTGCCTGGCCATCGACGCCGCCGTGTCAGCGGCCGCGGCCTGGTAGGCGCACCGGCCGCCGTGGCGGGCGATCTCCCGGGACACGATTGACGGGTCCCGGCCGATCAGCACGGCGATCTGCTTGAACGGCAAGCCTTCGGCCAGACCCCGGGAGATTGCTTCTCGATCGGGCAGAGTCAACATCGCACGCACGGCGGAACATCCTGTCCCACCAAACCCCGAAGATCAAATGCTACGATCGGCTGAACCTGCCCAGCGCTGCAGCAGGAGCGTCTGCATGAGTAGCGATGACGCTGTGTAGCGAACGGTCGGCGGCATGTGCGGATGCCGCTGGTCAGTTGACGGCCACGATGACTTTTCCGAGTGCGCGTCCCTCTCCGACGTGGGCCAACGCCTCGGGCACCTGATCGAGGGTAAAGGATCGGTCGATATAGATAGCGAGGTTGCCCGTGGCGCAGAGGTCCGCCACCGGTTCGAAATGCGTCGGCCCTTCCTTGACGGCGAGGACGCCCAGGCGGCGGTGGGTGAGCCGGCCGGCCGCGGCACCGATCGTCAGTACGCGCAGCAGCGCCGAGACCGATCCGCCGACGCACCGGTAACGGCCGCCGGGGGCCAGTGCCCGGCGGTAGGCGAACACCGATCGGTACGCGACCAGGTCGAGGATGAGATCGTACGGGCCGCTGCCGGTGAAGTCCTGGCTGCGGTAGTCGATCACCGTGTCCGCGCCCACCGATCGCATGAACTCGAGCTTGCCGGCGTTGTCGACGCCGGTCACCTCCGCGCCGAGTTGCTTGGCGAGCTGAATGGCGAATGAGCCCGATCCTCCGCCGGCACCGTTGATCAGGACCCGTTTCCCCGCTGCGGCGCCTTTGGTCCCCTGCCACGCGATGACGCCCGCTTGCGGGATCGCCGAGGCCTCGGCGAAGGTCAGGGCGGCGGGCTTGTGGGTTAAAACCGACTCGGGAGCGATCGCGTACTCGGCGAAGCCGCCCTTGAGCATGAGGTTGTCGCCATACACTTCGTCACCGGGTCGGAACCGGGTGACGGCCGGGCCTACCGCATCGACCCAGCCGGCGATGTCCGAACCGAGTGTCCGGCGGGCCGGTGAGCGTAGCCCACCGATACGTGAATACAGCGGTGATCCTTGCAGAGTCTCCCAATCGCTCAGGTTGACCGAGGTCGCCGCAATCTTGACGAGCACCTGCCGGGCAGTAGGAGACGGCTTGGGGACGTTTTCGATCCGCAACACAT
The DNA here is from genome assembly GCA_035553735.1 of Pilimelia sp. GTDB lineage: Bacteria > Actinomycetota > Actinomycetes > Mycobacteriales > Micromonosporaceae > DATMJT01. Next base: position 1,551 of record DATMJT010000281.1, on the reverse strand, counting down.
CCGGGGGCCCGTACCGGTCGTACACGATCGCTCTCATCCAGTACTCCTAGCCCTTCATCAAGGCAACCTGGGCCGCAGTACGTCCAAGGCCTGCAGGCAACGGCTTCTTGATAGCACACAGAGGCGAGAGACGGACCGTCCTCAACCGCTGAGCCGACACAGCCGTCGCTGCACGACGCACGCTCCTCGACATGAGCGGATGTGGCCGCGGATGATCGCGGCCCCCATCCGGCTGCTGCTCGCGCCCGCCTTCGCGCGCGCCGTCACTCTGCCGAGTGTCGTGGTCGATCTCGCGGCGGTCGGAACATCGAGACCAGTGCCGAGGGAGGGAGCAGTGATGGCGGGCACCGGCGCGGTCCTCAAGCGGTGCGGGTGCCGGGATCCTGAGACGAAGAAGCGGTTGGAACGGGACTGTCCGCGGCTGCAGGAGCGGCGGCATGGCTCCTGGTCGTTCCACTGCTGGGTGACCACGATGTTCGGTGGCCGAGAGCGGGTCCGTCGCGGCGGCTACGCCACCCGCCGCGACGCCGAGGCCGCCCGGGACGACGTGCTGGAGCAGTCACGTACCGGTTGCACGACCTGCGCCACGGCGCGGCGATCCTGGCGCACGCGGCCGGCGCCGATCTGAAGACGGTGCAGGAGCAGCTCGGACACACCAGCATCGTGCTGACCGCCGACACCTACACCAGCGTCCTGCTCGACCTGCACCTCAGGGCTGCCGAGGCCACCGCCCGGCTCGTCCTCAGAGCCGCCGCCCGCAACCCCACCCACCGACACCGAGCCGCAGCCAGCTCACCGAGAACCGCAGCACCGGCGGCGTCCGGCGGCCCGGAACCAGTACGCCGCAAACCATCCCGCAGGTCCAGGCGTCCCGGGAAGCGCCGCTCCCCTGTGACACCCAGCCGACACCCAAAGATCAAGCCCGCATAGCTCGATGGCTATACGGCCTGCTCAGGGTCGTACGCCGCGTAGCACTCGAACCTACAACCCGCGGATTAAGAACGCCGAGGGAATGCCGGCGCCCTCGGTCAGGACATGGTGCTCGGCGGTCAGCGACCCGGCCTCGCGGCGCTCGACCAGCCGGGCCACAGTCACCGCCCGCTGCTGCGGGCCGACCTGCTGCCCCACGACGGTCCTTCCCGGCGCGCCAACGGCACCGTCCGCGGTCGGAGAGCGCGAGCTCCCTGGCTGAACTCGGCAGCGATACGCGGGTCCGAGCCGCCCCACTCGTCGCCGTCGCGGTGCATTCGACCGGTGCCGAGCGTGTCCAGGCGACGCTCGATGGTCCCGACAGCCCGGGCGACGGTCGGCGATGGCGGTTCTGCTGGTTTGGTAGCCGGAGCCGTTTGGGTTCCGAGGTCGACGGTGGCAACGAGCTTCCGCTGTACCGTCTGTTTGCCGGCGTACCCGGGCCCGGACTCACAACCTGATGGGCGTCGTGGGTGGGCCGGCCGAGCGCAACGCCGCCGGCGGTAGGTGCGGTCTGCGCTCCAGGCCGCGAACGCAATGCCTGTCCAGCCCCGGAGCCGGCGACGGTCCGCGGCGGCGTGC
>DATMJT010000280.1:0-2162 GCA_035553735.1 Pilimelia sp. | reverse complement strand
GGGCGGGACCGGGCCGGGTGGCAACGCGCCGGGTGGCAGCGCACCGGGTGGCAGCGCACCGGGCGGCACGGTCCCGGATGGCACCGCGCCGGGCGGCACCGCGCCCGGTGGGAGCCCGCCGGGTGGCACGGTGCCGGGCGGCACCGATCCCGGCCCGGGCGCCGACCGCCAGCCGGACGGTTCCGCGCCGGTGACCGGCCCGGTCGCGCCGGAGGGCACCACATACCGTCCGGCCCCGCAGCTCGGCCCGGCGGCGGAGCGTTCCGGCGTGCGGCTGGCCCCGGTACTCGGGCGCAATCCCCTGGCGGCGGTGGCGCCGAGCCAGTGGTCCGTGTGGCGCTGCCGGGCGCCGAACTGCCAGGCGGTGCCGGTCCGCTGAGCGGCCGGCGGGCGCGGGAGCATGCCGGGCGCTCCGGCGGCGGCCTCGCCGCCGGGATCGGTCAGCCGCGCCGCGTCTGGGCGTGCGCGCCGGTGTGGTCGAGCAGCAGGGCCGCGGCGTGGGCGAAGTCTTCGACGGTCACGGTGGCGGCCGGGGAGTCCGCGGCGTGGGCGTACGCGCCGGTGCGCACCCGAATCGACGCGGCGCCCAGCGCCGCCGCCAGCGCCACGTCCTCGCTCGGCCGGTCGCCGATCAGGACGAGCCCGGCGACCGGCAGCCCCAGGAGCCCCGCCACGGCCAGCAGCCCGGCCGGGTGCGGCTTGCGCGCCGCCCGTCCGCCCAGTTCGTCACTGATGACCACCGCGTCGAACGCGTCCCGCAGGCCGGTGGCGACCAGCTTGGCGCGCTGGACCGCGGGGGTGCCGTCGGTGAGACAGGCGACCGGGAACCGCAGCCGCAGGGCGGCCAGCGCCTCGACCGCGCCCGGGTAGGTGGGCAGCCGCCGGGGCCGATGCCCGACGAATGCGGCGGCCAGCGCGGGCAGCAGCCTCGCGGCCCGCTCCGCGGGCACGCCGCAGCTGGCCAGGGCCGAGGCGACGGCCCCGCCGCGGTCGGAGCCGGTCGACAGCTCCCGGCGCAACGCCCGTTCGACCGCCCGGCCGCTGAGCCCGGCGGAGTCGGCGGCCCGGGCCGCCGCGCGCGCGGCGCCCCGCAGGTACGCCGCCTGGGGGTAGAGCGTGCCGTCGAGGTCGACCACGACCGCCTGGGGCAGGGCCGCGGGCCAGGCCGCCGGCGTCTCGGGCAGGTCCAGCCGTCGGTGCGCGTACCAGCCGGCGGTCATGCCGCGCACCCCGGGCCCGTACGGCGGTCGGCTCGCACGGTTGGCACCGCTCGCCTCCAACTGGTGTCTCCGAGGGGTGTCCCGACCGACGCCGGCGGCGCCGCCGGGCGGGGCCGCCGATCGCGGCGGTCGGCGTCGCCTGTCGAGTCGGTCGGTGCGGGGCGGAGCTGAGCGTTCGCCGCCGTGGTCGGCTCAGCCGATCCGCAGCGTGGCCCCGGTCAGGGCGGTGTACCAGGGAGACTGCTCGAAGTCCGGCCCGGTCTCCGGACCGATGTACACGTCGACGTGCCGGGGCCCGCCGAGCCCGGGGGTGAACTCGTCGGTGACGATCCAGCGGGCGGCCCGCAGCCTGGCGCACACGGCCGGATCGATCGGGTGACCGGAGCCGTCGTGCCCGCAGTCGGCGATGGCGAACCGGGTGCCGGCCGGGAGCACCCCCGGGTCGGCGGCGGCGGAGACCCACGGCCGCAGCACCCCACCGGCCGCGTCCCGGGGTGACTCGTCCAGCCAGAAGCCGACATCGTGCGACCAGTTCAGGTACCGGCCGTCCGCGGTCTGCCCGGTGCCCTCCGCCCGCACGGCCGCCACGAAGTCCGCCGGGAACCGGCCCAGGTGGTCCCGGCCGTCGGCGCAGGCCAGCCCCGTGCAGCCGGTCACCGGCGTCGGCGGCCCGCCGCGGAACCGCTGCACCGCGGTGTAGTACACCGTGACGGTCCACCCGGCGGGACGGCGTGCTCGGGCCCGCCGGGTGGGGTCCGCCGCCGTCGGCGACCCGACCGGCGGGGCGGCGTGCTCGGGCCCGCCGGCGGTGCCGAGACCGGCCAGCAGCGCCACCCCGGCCGCCAGCAGCGTCGCCGCGGCCGCCAGCCCGGCGAGCCCCGCCCGCCCGGCTCTGCCCGGGCGGGCGGCCGCTGCGGCGTGCCGGCCCCGGCGCTCGGACCC
>DATMJT010000279.1:0-5388 GCA_035553735.1 Pilimelia sp. | reverse complement strand
GCCCCGGCCGTGCTGCCCACGGTGGACGACACCCGGACCTTCGGCGGCGTGCTCGAGCATCACCACGTGCCCGCTGTCGGGCACGCTGACGAACTCGGCGTCCGGCAGGTGGCGCAGGATGTGCTCGGAGTGCGTCACGGGCGTGATCATGTCCTTCGTGCCCACGATGACCAGGGTGGGGGTGTGCCGCAGCGCGGCCAGCGCCGGATAGCGGGCATGGGTGTAGAGGGTACGCAAATAGCGGCCGACGGTCTCGGCGGAGGTCCGGGAGTTCATCTGCTCGACGTAGGAGACCAGCGACGGGCTCGGGTGCGGCGCGCCGAAGCCGTACCGGCGGGTGAGCACCCAGGCCAGGTCGGAGGTCAGCTGCCGGGCCCGGTCGATCACTCCGCCGGTCAGCCGGGTGGCGCCGTTGACCAGGGGCAGCAGCGGCGCGCCCGCCCGGGCCGCCAGCGACGGCAGCCCTACCTTGACCTCCTCGAGCAGGCCGCCGGAGGTGGCCATCAGCACCACCCCGACCACCCGGTCGCCGAACCAGCGCGGGTAGCGCTCCGCGAACGCCATGATGGTCATACCGCCCATCGAGTGCCCGACCAGCACCACCGGGCCGTCCGGCACCGTCGCGTCGATCACCGCGCGCAGCGACTCGCCCAGCGCCGGCAGCTCGTACTCGCCCGACTCCAGCCGCCCGGAGCGGCCGTGGCCCGGCTGGTCGTAGCAGACCAGCCGGTAGTCGCCGCGCCGGGTCAGCTCCTTGCGCTGGAAGTGGAACGTGCCCATGTCGAGGCAGAAGCCGTGCACGAACACCACGGTCGGCTCCGGCGCCGCCGGCGGCACCGCCCCCGGGAACGGCGGGTCCAGCTCCACCCCGTCGGCCGGCTCCACGACCTCGACGTAGAGGTCGGTGCCGTCCGGGGCGGTGACGGTCAACGCCTCGTCGAAGGGCAGTTCACCGAAGCGCTCGTCCGCGTACGGGTCGGGCTGGCCGCGCCGGGCCCGGCGGATCCACGCCCGCTCGGCGGCCACGCCGGCGGCGATCCCGGCCGCCGCCACGCCGACCACCGCGCCGACCACGCCGGCCCGCTTGCGGCGCGCGGGCGCCTGGGCGCGGGCGACGCGGGCCAGCTCGGTCACCGCCGCCCCTCCCCGGACGCGGCCGTTGCCGGCGGCGCCGCGTCGAGGTCGGCGGCGAGCGTGCCGGTGTAGACCCGGGGGATCCGGGAGCTGCCGAACCGCGTCACGATCTCGTAGTTGATGGTGCCGGCGGCCGCCGCCCAGTCGTCGGCGGTGGGCTCCCCGTCGTCGCCGGGGCCGAACAGCGTCGCCACGTCTCCGGCGACCACCGGGTCGTCGCCGCAGTCCAGCACGATCTGGTCCATGCACACCCGCCCCGCCACCGTGCGGACCGCACCGCCCAGCAGCACCGGGCCCGCGTTGGAGGCCGCGCGCGGCACGCCGTCGCCGTAGCCGAGCGGCACCAGCGCCAGCGTCGCCGGGGTCGCGGTGTGGTACGTGTGGCCGTACGACACGCCCTGACCGGCCGGCACCCGCTTGGTCAGCGCCACCCGGGCCCGCGCCGTCATCGCCGGGCGCAGGTCCGCGCCGGCCCCGGTGCGGGCGTCGCGGGGCAGCGGGTTCAGCCCGTAGGTGGCGATGCCGGCCCGCACCAGGTCGAAGTGCGTGTCCGGCCGGGTCAGCGTGGCCGCCGAGTTCGCCAGGTGGCGGTAGCGCGGCCGCACGCCCAGGCCCTCGGCCACCGCCAGCCCGTCGACGTACGCCGCCAGCTGCCGGTCCACCGTCTCGTGGCCCGGCGCGTCCGCGTACACGAAGTGGCTCCACACCCCGACCACCTCGACCGCGCCCTCGGCCTCGGCCTTCGCGGCGGCCTCCAGCAACGCCGGCCAGTCCGCCGCGGTCGCGCCGCCGCGGGCCAGCCCGGTGTCGAGCTTGAGGTGTACGCGCGCCGGGCGGCCCACCCGCCCCGCGGCGGCCGCCGCCTCCGCGAGCTGGTGCGTGGCGCCGGCGGACAGGTCCACGTCGGCGGCCACGGCGGCGTCGAGCGGCACGCCCGGGGCCACCAGCCAGGCCAGGACGGGCGCCGTGATGCCTGCGCGGCGCAGGCCGAGGGCCTCGTCCAGGGTGCACACCCCCAGCCAGGTGGCGCCGCCGGCCAGGGCCGCGCGGGCGGCCGGCAGCATGCCGTGGCCGTACCCGTCCGCCTTGACCACCGCCATCAGCTCGGCGCCGGTGCCCGCGCGCAGCGACGCGACGTTGTGCGCGATGGCGTCCAGGTCGACCCGGACCTCGGCCTGCCACATGCCCACCAGCCTACTGAGCGGGGCGCCGCCTTCTCGACCGCGACATGGGCGCCGAAATCACGCGACGGTGTAGACTAAGACCCGCGCGTGTGGTCTGATTTGCCATGCTTGCGTCAAATACCAGGTTTCTCCAGAAGGGCGCAGCGATGGCTGTGGGCACGGTCAAGTGGTTCAACCCGGAGAAGGGCTACGGCTTCATCACCGTCGACGGCGGCGGGGCCGACGTCTTCGTGCACTACTCGGCGATCCAGAGCAGCGGCTACCGGTCGCTGGAGGAGAACCAGCGGGTCGAGTTCGAGATCGGCCAGGGCCCCAAGGGGCCGCAGGCCGAGAACGTCCGCCCCGCCTGACCCGGCTCCGACCGGTGCGCTGGCGGCGCACCGGAGCCGACGGAGGACCCGTCACCGAGCCCCGCGTCCCACCCGGTGCGCGGGGCTCGTCGCTGTCCTGGCAGCCCCGTTGCCCTCGCCCCGGAACCGCACCGACCGGCGCCACGCCGCCGCCGTACCGCTCGGCCGTCGCCCAGGCCCGGCGGGGCGCGCAGCCGGGGGAGGCGTGCCATCCAACTTGCCGCCAGATGCGCCGGCACTACGCCTCACCGGGATGCCGGCGCCCGCGATCGCGTCCACACCAGTCCGGAGGTCGCCTCCGCGCCGACGACGTCAGCAGTTCGCTGGCGCCGTCAGATGCTTCTTCCAAGGGCGATGCCCGCCACCTCCAAGCCCGTCGCGGGACGAATGGCGCCCATTATGTAGTCTCGCCACGGCACTGATGCCGCGGTCCCCAGAGTTGCGTACATGCACGCTTTCCGTCTCATCGATCATGTCCTTGAGAGGTCCTCGACCATCGCCAACTCTTTCGACGTTCGGAAGCGACAGCGCGCTACGACACCGGAGATGCCAGATCCACCCGGCGCGTGAAGGTCGGTCCAGTCCGCGTACCAATCGAGATCCTCCGCCGCAGCAAGTCCCGAGTCCGACAGTTCGAGTTTGAAGCGCCGATCCAGCAGGTGCCGGCCGTATAGGAGATTCTCGGCGGCGGCCGCAATCATATCTACCGGTTGAACCCCCACGCCCTTGTTCCCGAACCGTATCGCGGTTCGGTAATGAGACACCAAGGGTGCTTCCCGCAGAGATTCACCGGTGCAGCTAGAAGGACAGTCCGCTGCCTCCCAGAAGGCAGAGAACGTATCTTCGTCGCGCTCGGCATCACCCATCAAACCCAGTAGCCGCTCGCACTGGCTGGGTTGCCCCGCCAAGAGCTTCACGAGGGGTTCCGCTCTGACGATGGACGCCCACAACGAGGAAACCTGGTCATGCCAAGCCAGCGACGACAAGCGCTCCCGGCGCTGTCGCATGAAGATCGGGACCAGTGCTCGCGGATACTCGCCGATCAGCCACAGCCTCGACAAGTCCTCGTCGATCCGACGCCAAACCGTGGACGCCGCGCCAACACGGTACGGAACCGGCATGTCCTCCGCATAGATGCATGTGAGGTTCAGCCGCTTCGGGGCTTGCCACTCGAAACGAAAGCTCATGTCCGACATGCCCCCACGGCCTAGGGTGCTATCGAAGTCTGCGACCTTATCGCAGGCAACGTCTTCGAACGTCCTCAGAAGCCAGTCCGAGCGTCGCAGGCCGTTCGGGAGCTGCTCAGCGGGCGGCCAGGCTACTACGGTGAGGATCACGGACTGGTAGTCCGCCTCGTCGCTAGAGGTCAATTCGAGCCACCCGCGTCAGGTGCTGCAAGGCCCCTGGACCGAAAACGATTTCCGGCGGTATCCCCTCCCCAATGCCCCGCTCCATGATATGACCCTCGCGAACCAGGCGGTTATAGGTGCACCTGCACATGCTGAAGACCATCACGGCGGCCCCGCTTCTGACTCCGTTGTTCCGATCAGTGGCCCACTGCGCAGCGGCACTCAGGTTTTCGGTGTCTCCCGGTCCGGTGATCTGATGAGTGGACAGCGACCCTGGCCGGCTCAACTTACCACCGTGTGACGCCGCTGCGGCGGCGTCGCTGTCGAGCCCGATGCCGTCGATATTGTCGGCGTGCGCCCCGGTCGTCCCATGAGCGAAGAGCAGGTCGTCGTCGCAGTTGTGGACTAGTGCGGAGGTACGGCCAACGGCGACGTAGTAGGTGTGGGTGGTGTCGACGGTGAGGTCGTAGGTGCGGTGGGTGGCGTGGTAGCGCTTGGTGGCGCCGATCTGGACGTGGGTGCCGGCGGAGGTGCGGAGCAGTTCGCCGACTTTGAGGTCGCCGGCGTGCACCCACTGGTGCCGGGTGGCGGACCAGAACTTGTGGTGGTCGGTTGTGGTGATGGTCTGCTTGCGGTTGTCGCGGTCGGGTCGGTTGGCGTCCCGCCTGTCGCGGATGGTGAGGTCGACGAAGGTTTTGTCGTCGTCGGTGCGGATGGTGCGGGTGACCTGTCGACGCTCGGTCTTTCCGGTCTCGGGTTCGGTGGCGATGACGGTGTCGCCGGGCTGGATCTCCTCGATCGACTGCGTGCGGCCGTCGGCGAGCAGGACGCGGGTGCCGGCGACGAAGCTGTTGCGGCAGCCGGGGCGGTTGTCGGCGTCGTCGGCGGACTTCTTGGTCTTGGCCTTGGCCTTGGAGGCCAGGGCCTTGGCGCGGGCGGCGGCTGCTGCTGCGGCGCGTTTGGCGGCGGCTTCGGCGGCTGCCTTGGCCTTGGCGGCCTTCTCGGCGGCGGCCTTGGCGGCTGCCGCGGCGGCGGCCTTGGCGGCCTCGGCGGCCTTCTCGGCGCCGCGCAGGATGGCGCGGGCCCACTCGAGTTCCTTGAAGAAGGTGATGACGGCCTTGCCGGCGCGGAAGATGGCCTCGGCGATCTTCTTGGCCTTGAAAATCTTGCCCCAGGGCAGGGCACCGACCACGGCCATGACGCAGGCGCCGAGGTCGCCCTTGAGGCAGTTGAGGACGTCGTTGATCCCCAGAACCTCCATGAGGATCTGCCCGCCGGCCTCCAGGACGACGTCCAGGACGCTCTTGGACTGCAGCTGCTGGGCGCGGGCGATCTCTTCGGCGGTGGGGCCGCCGGGCACCTCGACGGGCG
>DATMJT010000278.1:0-10540 GCA_035553735.1 Pilimelia sp. | reverse complement strand
GGGCCCCGCCCGACCCACCGGTGCCCGGGTCCGGCGGCGCCGCGGCGCCGCCGCCCGCCGCGGTCGCGGCCTGAGGGCCGTGCTGTCGGAGGCCCCGGGTAGCGTGCCGCGATGACCGCCGACTCGATCTCCCTCGCCCAGGCGCGGCGGATCGCCCTGGCCGCGCAGGGCTTCGCCGACCCGGCCCCCGCCGGGCGCCCCGACGCGCGGCACGTGCGCCGGGTGCTGGGCCGCATCGGCCTGCTCCAGATCGACTCGGTCAACGTGCTGCTGCGGGCGCACTACGCGCCGCTGTACAGCCGGCTCGGGCCCTACCCGCGCGAGCTGCTCGACCGGCTGGCCTACGGCCCCCGCCGGGAGCTGTTCGAGTACTGGGGCCACGAGGCGTCGCTGCTTCCGCTGGTCCGCCAGCCGGCGCTGCGCTGGCGGATGGCCGCGGCCCACACCGACGCCTGGGGCGGGATGCGGCGGGTGGCCGTGGAGCACCCGCAGGTGGTGGCCTGGGTGCGCGACCAGGTCGAGGCGAACGGCCCGCTGACCGCCGCCGAGATCGAGCACGACGCGCCGCGCGAGCGCAGCGGCTGGGGCTGGAACTGGTCGCTGGTCAAGCGGGCGCTGGAGTGGCTGTTCTGGTCCGGGCAGGTCACCGCGGCCGGGCGCACGGCGGCGTTCGCCCGGCGCTACGACCTGCCGCGGCGGGTGCTGCCGGCGGCCGTGCTCGACGCGCCGACGCCGCGCCCGGCCGACGCGTACCGGGAGCTGGTGGCGGTCGCCGCGGCGGCCCTGGGGGTGGCGGCGGAGCCCGAGCTGCGCGACTACTTCCGGCTCCCGCTGGCCGGTGCCCGCACGGCGGTGGCCGAGCTGGTCGAGGCGGGGGTGCTGCGCCCGGTGCGGGTGGCCGGCTGGCGGGAGCCGGCCTACCTGCACGCCGCCGCCCGGCTGCCGCGCCGGGTGCGGGCGAGCGCGCTGATCAGCCCGTTCGACCCGCTGGTCTGGGAGCGTGGGCGCACCGAGCGGCTGTTCGGCTTCCGCTACCGGATCGAGATCTACGTGCCGGCGCCGCGGCGGGTGCACGGCTACTACGTGCTGCCGTTCCTGCACGGGGACCAGCTGGTGGCCCGGGTGGACCTGAAGGCCGACCGCCGGGCCGGGGTGCTGCGGGTGCCCGCGGCCTGGGTGGAGCCCGGCCGCGACCCGTCCGACACGGCCACCGCCCTGGCCGCCGAGCTGGCCCGGTTCGCCGGCTGGCTGGACCTGGCCGGGGTCGCGCCGCCGGAGCGGGGGGACCTGGCCCCTGCGCTGACGGCCGCCCTGCGCACCGCCGGCTGAGCCCGGGGCCCGCCCGGTTGACCGGCCGGACCCGGGGCCGCCCGGTGTACCGTGAGGATTCGCCGCGCGCGGGCGCGGCGAACCGCTGCCGATCGAGGTGGGATGGGCATGACCAGCGTGGTCCAGCCGGGTGCCGGTGCCGACACCGGCGAGCCGCCTGCACCGGCCGTTCCGGGCACGCCGGTGGGCGCGGCCGGACCCGGGTGGGCCGCCGGGCCGTACCCGGTCGCGCCACCCGGCCGGTTCGCCGCGGCGATGACGCGGTTCTACCGGCGTACGCCGGGCTGGCTCGGCCCGGCGGCCGTGTTCGTGTGCCTCGCGGGGGCGGCCGGCTTCGTGCTGGCCACCGACCGGGTCGCCGGTGCGGCGGACGCGGCGCCCACCTGCCTGCTCAAGCTGACCACGGGCTTCGACTGCCCGGGCTGCGGGGGCACGCGGGCCTTCACCTACCTGCTGCTCGGCGACGTGCCGGCGGCGGCGCGCCACCACCTGGTGTTCGTGTTCGCGGTGCCGTTCCTGCTCTACCTCTACGCGGACTGGACCCTGCGGCAGGTGTCCGGGCGGCGACTGCCCGCGCTGCCGCTCAGGCCGGCGGTGGTGAGCTGGTTCCTGGCCGCCTGGTTCGTCTTCTCGGTGGCCCGCAACCTGCCCTGGACGCCGTTCACCTGGTTCTTCGTCTGACCGGTCCGCGAAACGCGACCGGTCGGCCGGGGTTCGCCGGGGCACCGCCGCGCGCCTGCCGCGACCCGGTCCGACCCGGCGGGTTAGAGTCCTGCGGACCCGGCACCCGGTGGGAAGGAGCAGCCCGATGCCCGAGATCGTCGCGCCCAAGGTGCAGCTGATCGGCTGGACGCAGTTCTCGGCCCCCGAGGACGTGCCCTGGTCGACCGACGCGGAGGGCGGCCAGGCGCTGGCCGAGTTCGCCGGCCGGGCGTGCTACCAGTCCTGGCACAAGCCCAACCCGGCCACCGCCACCAACGCCGGCTACCTGCGCCACATCCTGGAGGTCGGCCACCTGTCGGTGCTCGAGCACGGCGTGGTGACCTTCTACTTCACCGGGGTCTCCCGCTCCTTCACCCACGAGCTGATCCGCCACCGGCACTTCTCCTACTCGCAGCTGTCCCAGCGCTACGTGCCGGAGCGGGACGCAGCCATGGTCGAACCGGCGGTGATCGCCGAGGACCCGGCGCTGCACGCGGCGTTCGTCGCGGCCGCGGAGGCCAGCGTGCGCGCCTACACCGAGCTGCTGGAGGGGCTGGAGCGCCGGTTCGCCGACGAGCCGAACGCGACGCTGCGCCGCAAGCAGGCCCGCCAGGCGGCCCGGTCGGTGCTGCCCAACGCCACCGAGACCCGGATCGTGGTGACCGGCAACTACCGGGCGTGGCGGCACTTCATCGCCATGCGGGCCACCGAGCACGCCGACGTGGAGATCCGCGAACTGGCCGTGGAGTGCCTGCGCCAGCTGCAGAAGGCGGCGCCGAACGTGTTCGCCGACTTCGCCATCTCCGCGCTGCCCGACGGTACGGAGATCGCCGCGAGCCCGTACGCCTGGGAGTCCTGAGCGCCCGGCGGGCGGGGCGGCCACCCGGTCGCGGCGGCCGGCGCCGTCCGCGGCCCGCCCGCCGGGCCGGCGACCCGGGAAAGGCCGTCGTGGCCGTCCGCTAGGTTGTCTGCATGACGCACGACGACCACCCGGCGCCGGGCCGGGCCGCCCCGGCGCGGCCGTTCGGCCGGTTGCTGACCGCGATGGTGACCCCGATGCGCGCGGACGGCTCGCTCGACCTCGACGGGGCGGCGGCGCTGGCCACCCACCTCGTGGACGAGCAGCGCAACGACGCCCTCGTGATCAATGGGACCACCGGGGAGGCGCCCACCACGACCGACCGGGAGAAGGACGCGCTGCTGCGCGCCGTGGTCGAGGCGGTCGGCGACCGGGCGAAGGTGGTCGCCGGGGCGGGCACCAACGACACCGCGCACACGCTGGAGCTGGCCCGGGCGGCGGAGAAGGCGGGCGCGGACGGGCTGCTGGTCGTCACGCCGTACTACAACAAGCCGCCGCAGGCGGGCCTGCTGCGGCACTTCACCGCCGTGGCCGACGGGTGCGGCCTGCCCGTCATGCTGTACGACATCCCGCACCGCGCCGGGGTCCCGATCGCCACCGACACCATGGTCCGGCTGGCGGAGCACCCCCGCGTCGTCGCGGTCAAGGACGCCAAGGGCGACCTGGTGGCCACCTCCTGGGTGACCGCGCGCAGCGGGCTGGCCGTCTACTCCGGCGAGGACGCGCTGACCCTGCCGCTGCTGGCGGTGGGCGCGGTCGGCGTGGTCGGCACCTCCACCCACCTGGTCGGCGCCGCCACCAAGGCCATGATCGAGGCGTACGACCGCGGCGACGTCGCGGCCGCCGCGGCCGCGCACCGCCGGCTGCTGCCGCTGTTCACCGGCATCTTCAGGACCCAGGGCGTGATCCTGGTGAAGGCGGCCCTGGCCGCGCTGGGCCGTCCGGCCGGGCCGGTGCGCAGCCCGCTGGTCGACGCCACCGCCGAGGAGCTGGCCGCGCTGCGCGCGGACTGCGCCGCGGCGGAAGTGGAGCTGCCGGCATGACCCTCGCCCACCAGGACCTCGGCGCGCCGCCCCCGCTGCCCGAGGGCGGCCTCCGTATCATCCCGCTCGGCGGGCTGGGCGCCATCGGGCGCAACATGACCGTCTTCGAGTACGACGGCAAGCTGCTCATCGTCGACTGCGGGGTGCTCTTCCCCGACGTCGACCAGCCGGGCGTCGACCTGATCCTGCCCGACTTCGCGCCGATCCTGGACCGGCTGGCCGACGTGCAGGCGATCGTGCTGACCCACGGCCACGAGGACCACATCGGCGCGGTGCCGTACCTGCTGGCCCACAAGCCCGACATCCCGCTGGTCGGCTCCCAGTTCACCCTGGCACTGGTCGAGGCCAAGCTGGCCGAGCGGCGGATGGAGCCGTACACGCTCACGGTGCGGGAGGGCCAACGGGAGACGCTGGGGCCGTTCCACTGCGAGTTCTTCGCGGTCAACCACTCGATCCCCGACGCGCTGGCGGTGGCCGTCCGCACCCCGGCCGGGCTGGTGCTGCACACCGGCGACTTCAAGATGGACCAGCTGCCCCTGGACGGCCGGATCACCGACCTGTCCGGCTTCGCCCGGCTGGGCGCCGAGGGCGTGGACCTGCTGCTGTCGGACTCCACCAACGCCGAGATCCCCGGCTTCGTCACCCCGGAGCGCGAGATCGGCCCGGTGCTGGACTCGATCGTGGCCCGGGCCCGCGGTCGGGTGATCGTGGCGTCGTTCGCCTCGCACGTGCACCGGGTGCAGCAGGTCTTCGACGCCGCGGCCGCCCACGACCGCAAGGTCGCGCTGATCGGCCGGTCGATGGTGCGCAACATGGGCATCGCCCGCGACCTGGGGCTGCTGCGCATCCCGCACGGCCTGGTCGTGGGCCTGGACGAGGCGACCGCGTTGCCGGCGGACCGGATCGTGTTCATGTCCACCGGCTCCCAGGGCGAGCCGATGAGCGCCCTGGGCCGGATGGCCACCGGTGACCACCGGCACATCACGGTGGAGTCCGGCGACACCGTCGTGCTGGCCAGCTCGCTGGTGCCCGGCAACGAGACCGCTGTCTACCGCGTCATCAACCAGCTGTCCCGGGCCGGGGCCACGGTGGTGCACAAGGACGTGGCCAAGGTGCACGTCTCGGGGCACGCCCCGGCCGGCGAGCTGCTCTACCTGCTCAACGTCGTGCGACCGAGCAACCTGATGCCGGTGCACGGCGAGTGGCGGCACCTGCGCGCGCACGCCCGGCTGGGAATCGAGTCCGGGGTGGCCCCGGACCGGGTGGTGCTGTGCGAGGACGGCGACGTGGTCGACCTGGTCGAGGGGCACGCCCGGGTGGTCGGCCACGTGCGCAGCCGCTACGTCTACGTGGACGGGCTGGCCGTCGGCGACGTCGGGGAGTCGCTGCTCACCGAGCGGCGGATCCTCGGTGACGGCGGCTTCATCGCCGCCACCGTGGTGGTGGACTCGGTGACCGGCAAGGTGGTCGGCGGCCCCACCGTGTCGGCCAAGGGCTTCTCCGAGGACCCGTCGGCGTTCAACCCGGTGATCCCGCTGATCACCGACGCGCTGGACCGGGCCGCCGCCGACGGCGTGACCGACCCGCACCAGCTCCAGCAGGTCGTGCGACGGGTGGTGGGGCGCTGGGTGAACGACGCCTACCGGCGGCGTCCCATGATCGTCCCGAACGTGGTGGAGGTCTAGCGGCCGGCGGCGGAGAGGTCTGCCTCACCCGCGCGGCGCGCCGCGGCGCGCCGGCGTGCGCCACGCCGTTACGGTGTCCCCATGGCGGGCCGCACCTCTCAGGCAAGCCGGCGCCGCGGCACGCCCGCGGCGCGCGGCGCGTCGGGCCGCGCCCGACAGCCCGCCAAGGGCCGCGCGACCCCGGCCCGCCGGCCGTCCGGGCGCAGTCCCGCCGTGGCGGTGGGCCGTGCCGTCGGCGCGGTGTGGATGGGCGTGGCGCACGGCATCGGTTGGGCGGTGCGCGCCGTGGGCCGCCAGGCCGCCACCGCCCGCGACCTGGATCCCGAGCACCGCCGCGACGGCGCCGGGCTGCTGCTGCTGGGCCTGGCCATCCTGCTCGGCGTGGCCGTCTGGTTCGCCAAGGGCGGCCCGGTGGGGGAGTGGCTGGCCGCCGCCACCCGGCTGTCGGTCGGCGCGGTCGCCGCGGCGCTGCCGCTGCTGCTGCTCGTCGGCGCGGTGCGGCTGATGCGCGAGCCGGCCGAGCCGGGCCACCGCGGCCGCGGCCTGGTCGGCTGGGGCGCGCTCGCCGTGGCCGCGGCGAGCCTGCTGCACCTGAGCCAGCGCCCGGTCGAGCTCGACCGGCTGGAGTACGCCGGCGGCCTGATCGGCAAGGGGGTCGGCGACGGGCTGGCCGCCCTGGTGACCGTCTGGGTCGCCGTGCCGCTGCTGGTGCTGCTGCTGCTCTTCGGCCTGCTGGTGGTCACCGCCACCCCGATCAACCGGATCCCGCAGCGACTGGCCGAGCTGCGCGACGCGTTCCTCGGCCGGGCCGAGGCCCCCGACGCCGCGGCCGGACCGCTGTCCGGCACCGGCCGCCGGGCGGCCGGCGGCCTCGACGACCCCGACGCGGACGGCGACGGGCCGCCGGCGCGTCGCCGGGGCGGCGGCCGCCGCCGGCAGGCCAGCCTCGCCGGGGGCGCGCCGGACGACGAGGCGGACGGGGTCGCCGCGGCCGACACCGACCCGGCCGTCGACGGGGGCCACCACACCGTGGCGCTGCCCCGCCCGCTGGTGCCGGCCAGCCGCCGGGCCCCGCAGCCGCCCGAGCACAGCCCGCCGCCGACCCGCGCCGAGCAGCTGGCGCTGGACGCGCTGGAGGGCGACTACCGGCTACCGCCGCCGCAGCTGCTCAAGCCGGGCGGCGCGCCGAAGACCCGCAGCAAGGCCAACGACGAGGTGATCGCCGCGCTGACCGGCGTGTTCGACCAGTTCGACGTGGACGCCGCGGTCACCGGCTTCACCAGGGGCCCGACGGTCACCCGCTACGAGGTCGAGCTGGGCCACGGGGTCAAGGTGGAGCGGATCACCCAGCTGTCCCGCAACATCGCGTACGCCGTGAAGTCGCCGGACGTGCGGATCCTGAGCCCCATCCCGGGCAAGAGCGCGGTGGGCATCGAGGTGCCCAACGCCGACCGGGAGGACGTGGCCCTGGGCGACGTGCTGCGCTCCCGGGCCGCCGCGGCCGACCACCACCCCATGCTGGTGGCGCTGGGCAAGGACATCGAGGGCGGCTACGTGGTGGCCAACCTGGCCAAGATGCCGCACATCCTGATCGCCGGGGCGACCGGGGCGGGCAAGTCGTCGTGCCTCAACTCGCTGCTCGTGTCGGTTCTGACCCGGGCCACCCCGGACGAGGTGCGGCTGCTGCTGATCGACCCCAAGAGGGTCGAGATGACCTCGTACGAGGGCATCCCGCACCTGGTCACGCCGATCGTCACCAACCCGAAGAAGGCCGCCGACGCGCTGGACTGGGTGGTCCGCGAGATGGACCTGCGCTACGACGACCTGGCGGCGGCCGGGGTGCGGCACATCGACGACTACAACCGCAAGGTGCGCGCCGGGCAGGTCAGCGCCCCGCCGGGCAGCGAGCGGGTGATCCGGCCGTACCCGTACCTGCTGGTGATCGTGGATGAGCTGGCCGACCTGATGATGGTGGCCCCACGCGACGTCGAGGACGCCGTCGTACGGATCACCCAGCTGGCCCGCGCGGCCGGCATCCACCTGGTGCTGGCCACCCAGCGGCCGAGCGTGGACGTGGTGACCGGCCTGATCAAGGCCAACGTGCCGTCCCGGCTGGCCTTCGCCACCAGCTCGCTGGCCGACTCCCGGGTGATCCTGGACCAGCCCGGCGCGGAGAAGCTGATCGGCCGCGGCGACGGCCTCTTCCTGCCGATGGGCGCCTCCAAGCCGATCCGGATCCAGGGCGCCTGGGTGTCCGAGACCGAGATCAACGCGATCGTGAAGTTCTGCAAGGACCAACGGGAGCCGGAGTTCCGCCCGGACGTGCTCACCCCGGCGCCGGACGCCAAGAAGAAGATCGACGAGGACGTCGGCGACGACCTGGAGCTGCTGGTGCAGGCCGTCGAGCTGGTCGTCACCTCGCAGTTCGGCTCCACCTCGATGCTCCAGCGCAAGCTGCGGGTGGGCTTCGCCAAGGCGGGCCGGCTGATGGACCTGATGGAGACCCGCGGCATCGTGGGCCCGTCCGAGGGGTCCAAGGCCCGCGACGTGCTGGTCAAGCCCGACGAGCTGGAGCAGGCGCTGGCGGGCCTGCGCGGCGACGGCTGAGCCGGCGCCGGACACGCCGGCCGGCGCGGCCGCCTACCCGGCGCCCGGCGGTGCTCCGGCGCGGCCGGGGCGTCCGCGCCGTCGGCCGGGCCGGTACCCTCGGCTGGTGTCGGAAACCGCCTCCACCCCAGCCCCCGGACGTCGGGTCGCCCTGCTCACCCTGGGTTGTGCGCGCAACGAGGTGGATTCGGAGGAGCTGGCCGCCCGCCTGCACGCCGACGGGTGGCGGGTGGGCACCGACGGCACCGACGCCGACGTGGTGGTGGTCAACACCTGCGGCTTCGTGGCCAAGGCCAAGCAGGACTCGATCGACACGCTGCTGGCCGCGGCCGACAGTGGGGCCCGGGTGGTGGCCGCCGGGTGCATGGCCGAGCGCTACGGCCGGGAGCTGGCCGACAGCCTGCCCGAGGCCGCGGCGGTGCTGGGCTTCGACGACTACCCGGTGATCTCCGAGCGGCTCGACGCGGTGCTGGCCGGGCAGCGGCTGCCCGCGCACGCCCCGCGGGACCGCCGGGAGCTGCTGCCCCTCACCCCGGTGTCCCGGCGCGACGCGGGCGTGGTGGTGCCCGGGCACGGCGGCCCGCCGGCGCCCGCCGAGGTTGACGACCGCACCCCCGCCCACCTGCGCGCGGTGCTGCGCCGCCGGCTGGAGTCCGGCCCGGTGGCCGCCCTCAAGCTCGCCAGCGGCTGCGACCGGCGCTGCGCGTTCTGCGCCATCCCGGCCTTCCGCGGCGCGTTCGTCTCCCGCCCGCCGGACGAGCTGCTGGCCGAGGCGCACTGGCTGGCCGGCGCCGGCGTGCGGGAGCTCGTGCTGGTCAGCGAGAACTCGACCTCCTACGGCAAGGACCTGGGTGACCCGCGGCTGCTGGAGCGGCTGCTGCCGCAGCTGGCCGCCGTGCCGGGCATCGTCCGGGTGCGGGTCAGCTACCTGCAGCCGGCCGAGACCCGGCCGGGCCTGATCGAGGCCATCGCCGGCACCCCGGGCGTGGCGGCGTACTTCGACCTGTCCTTCCAGCACGCCAGCGAGCCGGTGCTGCGCCGGATGCGCCGGTTCGGCTCCACCGCACGCTTCCTGCAGCTGCTGGACGCGGTGCGCTCGGCCGCCCCGGAGGCGGGCGCGCGCAGCAACGTGATCGTGGGCTTCCCGGGCGAGACCCGGGCCGACGTCGCCGAGCTGGTGCGGTTCCTCACGGCCGCGCGGCTGGACGCGATCGGGGTGTTCGACTACTCCGACGAGGAGGGCACCGAGGCCGCCGGCCTGCCCGACAAGGTGTCGCCGGCCACGGTGCGCCGCCGCTACGGCCGGCTGCTCGCCCTGGCCGAGGAGCTGTGCGCGCAGCGCGCCGAGGAGCGGATCGGCTCCACCGTCGAGGTGCTGGTGGACAGCGTCGACGACGGCGTGGTCGAGGGGCGCGCGGCGCACCAGGCGCCGGAGGTGGACGGCTCGACCACGCTGGTGGACCCGGACGGGGCCACGCGCCGAGGCGCGGGCCGGGACGCCCGCGGCGGACCGGAGGCGGCCGGGCCGGGCGCCGGCGTGCCGCTTGCCGACCTGCGGCCGGGCGACCTGGTGCGCGCGGTCGTCACCGGCGCCGACGGCGTGGACCTGCGCGCCGTGCCCGTGGCCCTGGTCTCGGCGAATCCCGCGGCGCCGCGGTGACCACCGGCCCCGACCCGGCCGCGCCCGCGGTGTCCGGGCGGGTGCCGCTGCACAACCCGGCGAACCTGCTGACCGCGCTGCGGCTGCTGCTGGTGCCGGTCTTCGTCGGCTTCGTGGCGGCCTCGGCGCTGACCGAGCCGGCCTGGCGGGTCGCCGCCTGCCTGGTGTTCGCGGTCGCCTCGGCCACCGACTTCGTGGACGGCTGGATCGCCCGGCGGTTCGCGCTGGTCACCGCCTTCGGCAAGGTGGCCGACCCGATCGCGGACAAGGCGCTGACGGGTACGGCTCTGGTGCTGCTCGCGGCGTACGGGCGGCTGCCGTGGTGGGTGACGGCGATGATCCTGGCCCGGGAGCTGGGGGTCACCGCGATCCGGTTCTGGGTGATCCGGTACGGCGTGATCCCGGCCAGCCGCGGCGGCAAGGCCAAGACCGCGCTGCAGGTGCTCGCCATCACCTGGTACCTGTGGCCGTTCGGGCCCGGACTCGCCGCCGTCGGCTCGTGGATCATGGCGGTGGCGGTGCTGGTGACGGTGGTGACCGGCCTGGACTACCTGCTGCGCGCCGTGCGGCTGCGTCGGGCCCAGCGGGCCGAGGCGGGCCGGGCGGCGCCCGGACCGGTCGACGTGGGCCGGGTGGTGCCGGGACCGGCGGGGCC
>DATMJT010000277.1:0-5536 GCA_035553735.1 Pilimelia sp. | reverse complement strand
GGTTGACCGCCCCGGCCGCGGTGACCAGCACGTCGTCCTCGATCCGGATGCCCAGGCCGCGCAGCTCCGCGGGGACCAGCTCGTCCTCCGGCTGGAAGTACAGCCCGGGCTCCACGGTCAGCACGTAGCCCTCGCCCAGCTCGCCCTCGCGGTACTTCTCCTTGCGCGCCCGCGCGCAGTCGTGCACGTCGATGCCCAACATGTGGCCGAAGCCGTGCAGGGTCCAGCGGCGGTAGAGCACGGCCGCGGGGTCCATGGCCTCGTCCACGCTGACCGGCAGCACCCCCAGGGCCGCCAGGCCCTCGGCGAGCACGCGCATGCAGGCCTGGTGCACGTCGTTGAACGCGACACCGGGCTTGATGGTATCCATCCCCGCCTGCTGGGCCGCGTACACGATGTCGTAGACCTCGCGCTGCAGCGGCGTGAAGGTGCCCGAGACCGGCAGGGTGCGGGTCACGTCCGCGGTGTAGAGGTGCGGGCCCTCCACGCCCATGTCCATCAGCAGCAGGTCCCCGGGCCGGGTCTGCCCGTCGTTGCGCACCCAGTGCAGGATCGTGGCGTGGGCGCCGCCCGCGACGATCGAGCCGTAGCCCACGTCGTTGCCGTCGTGGCGGGCCCGCAGCCCGAACACCCCCTCCAGCAGCCGCTCGGAGACCGGGCGGTCGGCCGGCAGCACGCGGGCGACGTCCTCGAAACCGCGCACGGTCGCGTCGACCGCCGCGCGGAGCTGGGCGATCTCCCACTCGTCCTTGACCAGCTTCAGCTCGGCGATCACCGTGGCGAGCTCCCGGTCGCGGGCCCCGTCGGAGTCGGCGGGGCGGACCGCCGCGTCGACGGCCGGGTCCAGGCCGCGCAGCACCCGGGTGCGGGCCGGGGCGCAGCCGTCCAGCGCGGCACCCAGCTCGGTCAGCGGTGCCGTCTCGATATCCAGCTCGGCCGCCTTCTCGGCCAGGCTGGCCCGGCGGCCGACCCACAGCTCGCCGTCGCGGCTGCGGAAGAACTCGTCGGAGTCGCGCCCGGTGCGGGGCCGCATGTACAGCGTGGCGTCGTGGCCGTTGCCGTCGGGGCGCAGCACCAGCACCGAGTCGGGGTCCAGGTCGCCGGTCAGGTACGCGAAGTCGCTGCCCGCCCGGAACGGGTAGTTGGTGTCGTTGGCCCGGACCTTCTCCCGCCCGGTAGGGATCACCAGGGTCTCGCCGGGGAACGCGGCGGCCAGGGCGGCGCGGCGGGCCGCGTGGCGCGGCGACTCGGGGCGCGCCGGTCCGGTGTGCTCGGTGTCGCGCCAGCCCTCGCGCATGAAGGCGAGGAGCCGCTCCGGGAAGGCCGGGTCGTGCGCCTCGGTCTTGGCGCCCGCGTCGCCGGTCCTGCCGTCGGTCTTCTCGCCCATGGCGCGGCACCCCCTGATGTCGTCGGTTCCCCCGACGGTACCGCGTGCAAGGATGGCCGCCATGTGTGGACTGCTCGCCTTCTTCAGCTCCCACGGGGACGCGCCCGCCCACCGCGACGCCGTCGCCGCCGCCCTGGAGTGCCTGCACCACCGGGGTCCGGATGACACCGGCGTCGAGGTCGTCGGCCCGGACGCGATCTTCGCGCACAAGCGGTTGGCGATCATCGACGTGGCGCTCAGCCACGAGCCGCTGCCGTACGCCGACGGCCGCTACCTGCTGACCTTCAACGGCGAGATCTACAACTACGTGGAGCTGCGGGCCGAGCTGGCCCGCGAGTTCGGTGCGCAGTTCGCCACGCTGGGCGACGGCGAGGCCATCGTCGCCGGCTACCACTTCTGGGGCGAGCGCGTGCTGGACCGGCTGCGCGGCATGTTCGCGTTCGTCATCTGGGACCGGCAGGAGCGGCGCGCGTTCGGCGCCCGGGACCACTTCGGCATCAAGCCGCTGCACTACCTGCACGCCGCCGAGGGCATCTACCTGGCCTCGGAGAAGAAGGCGCTGCTGCACCTGCTGCGCCACGACGGCGTGGACCGCGCCGCCGGCGATGCGGCGGTCGATCCGGCGAACCTCTCGCACTACCTCACGCTGCAGTACGTGCCCGAGCCCGGCACCCTGCACCGCGGCATCCACCGCATCGGGTCCGGGGAGTGCTTCACCTGGCAGCCCGGCGGCGAGATGGCGGTGCGGCGGTGGTACCGGCCGGTCTTCCGGCCCGCCCCGGTGGACGACCCGCAGCGGCTGTTCGACCGGATCCGGGAGACGCTGCGGGAGAGCGTACGGGTGCACATGCGCGCCGACGTGCCGGTCGGCGCGTTCCTGTCCAG
Source organism: Pilimelia sp. (assembly GCA_035553735.1). GTDB lineage: Bacteria > Actinomycetota > Actinomycetes > Mycobacteriales > Micromonosporaceae > DATMJT01. Next base: position 3,264 of record DATMJT010000277.1, on the reverse strand, counting down.
CGGCATCGACTCCACCGCCGTGGTGGCCCTGTCGCGGGAGTTCCACCCGAACATCCTGACCTTCACGGTGGGCTACGACGTGCCCGGCTACTCGGAGATCGAGGTGGCCCAGGAGTCGGCGCGGCACCTGGAGGTCACCACGATCCCCACCAAGATCGGCCCGCAGGACATGATGGACGCCCTGCCGAAGATCATCTGGCACCTGGACGACCCGGTGGCCGACCCCGCGCTGGTGCCGCTGTACTTCGTCGCCAAGAAGGCCGCCGAGCACGTCACCGTGGTGCTGTCCGGCGAGGGCGCCGACGAGTTCTTCGGCGGCTACACCATCTACCGGGAGCCGCTGTCGCTGGGCGCGGTGCACGGGCTGCCCGACCCCCTGCAGAAGGGCCTGCGGGCGGTGAGCCGGGTGATCCCCGAGGGGGTCAAGGGCAAGAGCTTCCTGGAGCGCGGCACCACCCCGATCGAGCAGCGGTACTACGGCAACGCCCGGATGTTCACCGAGGCGGAGAAGCAGCGGCTGCTGCGCCGGTACGACCCCTCGGTGCGCTACACCGACGTCACCGCCCCGGTCTACGCCGAGTGCGCGGAGTTGGACGACGTCACCAAGATGCAGTACGTCGACCTCTACACCTGGCTGCGCGGGGACATCCTGGTCAAGGCCGACCGCATCTCCATGGCGCACTCCCTGGAGGTGCGGGTGCCCTTCCTGGACAAGGAGGTGTTCGAGGCCGCCGCCGGCATCCCGGTGGAGCTGAAGCTGCCGCCGCGCTCCGACGCCACCAAGTACGCGCTGCGCCAGGCCCTGCGCGACGTCGTCCCCCCGGCCATCGTGAACCGCCGCAAGCTGGGCTTCCCGACCCCGACCCGGGTGTGGCTGCGCACCGAGATGTACGAGTGGGCCCGGCACGTCCTGGCCACCTCAGGCGCCGGGGAGCTGCTGGACCTCGGGTACGCGGCCCGGCTGCTGGAGGAGCACCACCGCCAGGAGGCCGACCACTCCCGCAAGGTGTGGACGGTGCTGGTCTTCTGCATCTGGCACGCCATCTTCGTGGCGCGCTCGCTGGACCCGGGCATCTCCCGCAACCAGTCCGCGCTGATCACCAAGCCGGTGGTCGGCTCGATGGTGTCCTGACCGGCGGCGTCGGCCGAATGCGCCGCGCGCTCGTGCTGGGGGAGGCGCTCGTCGACCTCCTCGACACCCCCGACCCGGCCGCGCCCGAGCCGGCCGGCCCGCAGCGGCCGGGCCCCGACCGGCCCGGCCCCGATCGGCCCGGCCCCGACCGGCCGGACCCGGAGCCGGCTGGTTCGGAACCGCCCGGCGTCGCGCTCGGGCGCCGGGTGTTCCGGCCGGCGCCCGGCGGCGCGCCGCTGAACGTCGCGGTGGGCGTCGCCCGGCTCGGCGGCGCCGTCGATCTGGTCGGGGCCGTCGGCGCCGATGCGCTGGGCGACCGGCTCGTCGCCTTTCTCGCCACCGCCGGGGTGGGAACGTCCGCCCTGCGCCGGGTGGCCACCCCCACCGCGCTCGCCGTGACCACCTTCACCGGGGCGGAGCCGGAGTTCCGCTTCTACGGCGAGCCCCCGTCGTACGCCGAGTTCGGCCCGGCCGACGTCGACCTCGACGCCGTCGCCGGGGCGGCCGCGGTGTCCTGCGGCTCCATCGCCCTGCTGCGCCCGGGGCCGCTGGCCGCCGCCCGGCGGGCCTGGGCCGTGCCCGGCCCCTGGCGGGTGTTCGACCCCAACGTGCGCCCCGCGCTGCTGACCGGGCCGGCGCCGGCCCACGGCGCCGCCTCGGCGCCGGCGGCCGCTCCCGGTCCGGCGGCCGCCGACGTGCGCGCGCTGACCGAGGAGTTCGCGGCCACGGCCGACCTGGTCAAGCTCAGCGCCGCCGACGCCGCCCTGCTCTACCCCGGCCTGGCCGCCGACGCCGTGCTCGACCGGCTCCGGGCGGCCGGGGCGCGGGCGGTACTGCTGACCCGGGGGGCCCGGGCCGCCCTGCTGGCCGTCGGCGACGACCGGCTCCGCGCCGCCGCCCCGAGCACCCGCGTGGTCGACACCACCGGCGCCGGCGACGCCGTGCAGGCGGCCGTCATCGTGCGGGTGCTGGCGCAGGGGCCGCCGGCGGGCCTCGCCGCCTGGCGGGACTGCCTGGTGTTCGCCCTGCGCGTCGCCGCCCTGGTCTGCGAGTCGCCCGGCGGTGCGGCGAGCATGCCCACCCGGTCCGCGGTGGCCGCCCGCTTCGACCCGACGGCCGCCGCCGGTCCCGGACCGGCCGACCCGCCGGCCGGCTGGTGACGGCGGTGCGGCGGGTCGCCCGGCCGCCGCGGTGCGGCACCCGGGTCGGCCATGTCAGAGCGCCCCGGAGAGCTCCGCGTAGCCGCGCCGCACCGCGGTCAGCGCGGTCTCGCCCCCGTACGGGGCCCGCCTCGCCACCGCCTCGGCCGGTGCGCCGTCGGCGTGCCCGTCGCGGATCATCCAGGCGAGTGCGGTCAGCTCCGCGTGCTGCCCGGCCACGAACCGCGCGTCGACCGGCTCCCCGTGGCCCGGCACCACCACCGTGTCCGGCGTGGTCAGCCCGGCCAGCGCGGCCAGGGTGTCGGGCCAGTGCAGCGGGTAGGCGTCGCCGAAGTCGGGCGGACCGCTCTGCTCGACCAGGTCACCGGCCACCAGGACGTCGGCGTCGGGCACCGCGACCACCAGATCGCCGGCGGTGTGCCCGCGCCCGAGGTGGCGCAGCAGCACCGTCCGGCCGCCCACGTCGACCCGCTGCTCGCGGCGCAGGGTGTGGGTGGGCGGCACGATCGGCGTGTCGGCCAGCTCGGCGGCCAACGCCGGCTGCGCGCCCGCCCACTCCGCGCACCAGGCCCGGCGCAGCTCCTCGCCCCGCTCGCGCAGCAGCGCCGCGGCCGCCTCGTGCCCCCAGATCACGCCGAGCCGGGCGAGTGCCCCGTTGCCGAAGCAGTGGTCGAAGTGGTGGTGGGTGTTGACCAGCGTCCACGGGTCGGTGGTGACGGCGCGCGCCGCCTCGGCCAGCTCGGCCGCCTGACTTGGGCTGGACAGCGTGTCGACCAGCAGCGCCGCGCCGTCGCCCACGACCAGCGTGGCGTTGACGTCGAGCACCGGGTAGCGCAGCACGTACACCCGGTCCGCCACCTCCGTGAAAGCCAGCCCGGTCACCGCGATGCCCCTTCCCCCGGTTGCCCCCATCTTCGCCGATCGGGCCGGGCGCCGCCGGCTCCGCCGACGGATCGCGGCCCGCGGTGCGGC
>DATMJT010000276.1:0-7628 GCA_035553735.1 Pilimelia sp. | reverse complement strand
CCGGCGCCCGCCGCGCCGTCGTGACCGAGGCGCTCCTCGCCGGGCTGCTCGCGGGGTACGGCGTCGCTGTTCCGGTGGGGGCCATCGCGGTCCTGATCGTCGGGCTCACGGCGCGCACGTCGTGGCGGGTGGGTGCGGCGGCCGGTTTGGGCGCGGCCACCGCCGACGGGCTCTACGCCGCGCTGGCGGTGCTCGGCGGGGCGGCCCTGGCCGATCTGCTCGCGCCGGTCGCCGCGCCGATGCGGTGGTGCGCCGCGCTGGTGCTGGTGGTCCTCGCCGCGCACACCGCCGGGCAGGCCGTCCGCCGGCACCGGACGCCCGCGCCGTCGTCCCGCACCGGCGCCGGACTGGCCACCCCGGCGCGGGCCTACGCCGGGGTGCTGGCCCTGACCGTCCTGAACCCCACCACGGTGGTCTACTTCGCCGCGCTGGTGCTCGGGCGGCAGAGCGTGGCGGACGCCGGGCCGGGTCCGGCGGCCGGGTTCGTGCTCGCGGTGCTGGCCGCCTCGGCTAGCTGGCAACTGCTCCTGGCCGGGGGTGGGGCGCTACTCGGGCGACTGCTCACCGGGCCCGGCGGGCGGCTCGGCACCGCGCTGGTCGCCAGCGCCGTGATGTGCGTCCTGGCCCTCGCCCTCGTCGTGCCCGGCCGCTGACCGGGTGCGCCGCCGTGCCCGGTCGCTGACCGGGTGCGCCGCCGTGCCCGGCCGCTGGCCGGCTGCGCCACCGTGCCCGGCCGCTGGCCGGCTGCGCCGCCGCGCGGCCCGGCCGTCACAGCAGGCCGCCGTCGTCGTACAGCCAGGCCACCCAGGCGGCGGCGACCCCGGCGGCGCAGTCCACCCACTCGGCCAGCTGCGCGTCGTGCGCGCCCGCGCCGAACGGAATCTGCATCTCGCCGTAGAGCGGCAGGCGCCCGTCGTGGGTCGGATCGCCCACATAGGTCTTGAGGAACCGCCGGCTGTGGTTCCACTCGTTGAGCACCCGGTAGGCCCGGTCCGTCCAGTCCGCCGGCACGGTGGCGTGCGGCCGGGCCCGGATCAGCAGGATCTCGTCGGCGGGCCCCTCGAGGGCGAAGATCGCTGCGTGCCGCTCCCACAGCGTCACCACGCTGCCGTTGCCGTCACGCAGGTGGTGCACGCCCTGGGCGGTCAGCGTGGCGCACAACCGCTCGACGGTCACTCTGGGCAGCTCCGGCGCCAGGCCGGCGCCGCCGGAGCGGCTGCCGCGCCGTGGCGGGTCCGGGTTCGGCTCCGGCCACACCCGGGGCCTGAGGGCCGCGGCGGGCCGTCCGCCCGCGACGTCACGGGCCGCCACCCACAGCCGGAGCAGGTCCTCACGGTCGCCCCCGAGGTGCGCTCCGATCGCGGCCAGGGCCTCCCAGTGCGGCAGCCGGGGGCCGTGCAGCACCGCCTCCACGGTGTCCGGCGGCAGCGCCGTTGCGGCGGCGATGGCGTCGGGACCGGGCGCGCCGCGGGCCTGGTGCAGTCGGGCGAGCGCGGCGAACAGGGCGCGTACGGGCGCCTCCGGGGCGTGTGCCGAGTCGTTGCCGACCATCGCGCCTCCCCAGGTGCGTCAGGGACCGGCGGGCGGGCGGTCGGCCGGTCCTCCACTGAGATCTGACCACGAATTCGGCCGTTGTGCCGCCCGTGGCCAGGACGTGCCACGGGCTGACACACCGATGGAGCCGCCCGGTCCGATATGCGGCTGTTGCGGCAATATCGCCGGTCGAGCGGTATCGGCGGCCCGCGTCGCCGCGGGTCCGTCCCGGGTCCCGGCGGCGCGCGGGCCGCGGTCACCGGCGGCTGGCCGCCGCGCCCCCGTGCCCCGGCGTGGCCGGCACGGACCGGCCGCATGCGCGGCTCGCGCCCACCCCACACCCGCGTCGGGGTGGGCGGCGCGTACGGTCATGCGGGTGAGCGCGGGGACGAGCGGGTGACCGGGCGTCCGGTGGCGGGCGGCGGCCGCCGGGTGGTGGTCGCGCCGCAGCGGCTGGAGCGCTGGGTGGCCGGCTTCGCCGCCCGGCACGGGGAGCCGGTGGCCGCCCGCGGCGCTGGCGGGCTGGCGCTCACGGCCCCGGACGGTGCCTGCGCCCTGCTGCTGGATCCGCCCGGGGCGCCGGCGGCCGGGGACCTGCGGGGCTTCCTCGCCGCGGCCACCGTCCCCCGGCGGCTGGGGCTGCTGCTGGCTCGCCGCGGCGCCGTGGCCGTCGGCGTGGCGGTGGGGGACGAGCTGGTCTCCGCCAAGGTGGACACCAACTACGTGCAGGGGCGCACGGCCGCGGGCGGCTGGTCGCAGCAGCGGTTCGCCCGACGCCGGGAGAACCAGGCCCGCGCCGCCGCGGCGGACGGGGCCGAGCTGGCCGCCCGGCTGCTGCTGCCCGAGGTGGCCGGGCTGGCCGCGCTCGTGGCCGGCGGCGACCGCGGCATGGTCGACGCGGTGCTCGCGGCCCGCAGGCTGGCGCCGCTGCGGCCGCTCCGGGCCCCGCGGCTGCTCGACGTCCCGGAGCCCCGGCGGGCGGTGCTGGTCGCGGCGGCCGCCGCCGCGCGCGCCGTGCACGTCGTCGTGCGCGACGGCGACCCCGCGCCGGCCTGATGCCCGCGCCGGCCCGGATGTCCCGCGCCGCCGATGTTCCCGCCGACCGGGAGTCGGACCGGTGCGCGCCGGTCAGGACCCGCCGGTCAGGTTCGGTGCGCGCGGGTCAGCGCGCGCCGGAGAAGGTGTCGCAGCGCCGCGGGTCACCGGTGTCGAAGCCGCGCCGGAACCAGTTCTGCCGGTCCGCCGAGGAGCCGTGGGTGAACTTCGACTCGTCGATCCGCCCGCCGGAGCGACGCTGGATGTTGTCGTCGCCGACCGCGGCCGCGGCCTCCAGCCCCTCGGCGATGTCCCGGTCGGTGATGCTGGTGAACAGCGGCTCGCCGCCGGCGTCCGTGGTGCGCGCGGCGTGGTGCGCCCACACCCCGGCGTAGCAGTCGGCCTGCAACTCCAGCTTCACCGACAGCTGGTTCGCCGCAGCCGGGTCACGCTGCTGCGCGCGGCGCATCTGCGCCTCGGTGCCCAACACCGTCTGCACGTGGTGGCCGTACTCGTGGGCGAGCACGTAGGGCTGGGCGAACTCGCCGTCGGCGCCGAACCGCCGGGCCAGCTCGTCGTAGAAGCTCAGGTCGATGTACACCTGCCGGTCCGGCGGGCAGTAGAACGGGCCCACCCCGGAGTCCGCGGCCCCGCAGCCGGTGCGCACCTGCTGGCTGAAGAACACCGTCTTCGCGGCCTCGTACGGCCGCCCGAAGTGCTGCGGCAGGGCGTCCTGCCAGTAGTCCTGGATCGAGTTGACGTACAGCACGTTGCGGCAGTCGCGCCGGGACAGGTCCGGCCGCTCCCCGGAGCAGGCCTGCAGGCCGCCGCCCGACCCGCCGCCGCCCTCGTCGTCGCCGGTGAGCGCGTTGATGCCGAAACCGCCACCGACCAGCGACAGGGCGAGGATGACCAGGGTCAGGACGAGACCGCCCCGGCCGCCGCCGATGGGGATGGGCAGGCCGCCGAGGCCGGCGCCGCCGCCTGAGCCGCGTCGGTCCTCGACCTGGCTGGTGTCGATGTCCGCGTTCTCGTTGAGCCGCATGGCCACCGCCTTCGGGGGGTCGGGGGTCGGGGAGCGCCGGTGCCGGACCGGACTGCCGGCCATCTACCCGATGATCTTGTCGGCTAATCCGGCGCGGCCTCGGCGCGGCCGGCGGCCGGTACACTGACTGGCATGCCGCTGGCACGGCGGCGCAGGCTGGTGCGCGCAGGCTCGCCCACGCCCTACGCCTGCCGAGGCGCTGCGGGCTCACCGAGCCCCGCGGGCGGGTGCCGGCCCGACGCACGCGCGGCCGCGCGCACCCGGCGGGCGGCCACGGCGACTCGGCGGCCCGGCCCCTCAGACCCTGGGAGCAGCACACGATGATCACCGCCACCGGCCTGGAGCTGCGCGCCGGGTCCCGCATCCTGCTGGGCGGGGCCACCCTGCGCGTGCAGCCCGGTGACCGGATCGGCCTGGTGGGGCGCAACGGCGCCGGCAAGACCACGACGCTGAAGGTGCTGGCCGGCGAGGGGCAGCCGTACGCCGGGCAGATCGACCGCCGGGGACCGGTCGGCTACCTGCCGCAGGATCCGCGTACCGGGGACCTGGAGACGACCGCCCGGGACCGGGTGCTCTCCGCCCGGGGGCTGGACACCCTCCTGGCCGACATGCAGCGGCTGGAGGCGGAGCTGGCGCAGGCCGCCGACGAGCGGGCGATCCGCCGCTACGGCGCGCTGGAGGACCAGTTCGCCGCGCTCGGCGGGTACGCCGCCGAGGCCGAGGCCGCGCGCATCTGCGCCAATCTCGGCCTGCCCGAGCGCGTGCTGGCCCAGCCGCTGGGCACCCTGTCCGGCGGCCAGCGCCGGCGCATCGAGCTGGCCCGGATCCTGTTCCGCGACTCCGCGGCCACCGGCGGCGGCACCCTGCTGCTGGACGAGCCCACCAACCATCTCGACGCCGACTCGATCACCTGGCTGCGCGGCTTCCTGGCCGGTCACAAGGGCGGCCTGGTGGTGATCAGCCACGACGCGGCGCTGCTGGAGTCGGTGGTCAACAAGGTGTGGTTTCTGGACGCCACCCGGTCCGTGGTGGACGTCTACAACGTCGGCTGGTCGGCCTACCTGCAGCAGCGGGAGACCGACGAGCGGCGGCGCCGGCGGGAGCGGGCCAACGCGGAGAAGAAGGCCGGCGCCCTGCTGGCGCAGGCGGACAAGATGCGGGCCAAGGCCACCAAGACCGTCGCCGCGCAGAACATGGCCCGCCGGGCGGAGAAGCTGCTCTCCGGCCTGGAGGACGCCCGGGTCGCGGACAAGGTGGCCAAGGTGCGCTTCCCCGAGCCGGCGCCGTGCGGGCGCACGCCGCTGACCGCGGTGGGGTTGTCCAAGTCGTACGGTTCGCTGGAGATCTTCTGCGACGTGGACGTGGCCGTCGACCGCGGCTCGCGGGTGGCCGTGCTGGGGCTCAACGGCGCGGGCAAGACCACCCTGCTGCGGATGCTCGGCGGCCTGCTGGAGCCGGACACCGGCGAGGTGCGCCCGGGGCACGGGCTGCGCCTGGGCTACTACGCCCAGGAGCACGAGACGCTGGACGTGGCGCGCACGGTGCTCGACCACATGCGCGCCGCCGCGCCCGAGCAGACCGACACGGACCTGCGCCGCATCCTCGGGGCGTTCCTGTTCTCCGGGGACGATGTGGACAAGCCGGCCGGGGTGCTCTCCGGCGGCGAGAAGACCCGGCTGGCGCTGGCCACGCTGGTCTGCTCCGGGGCGAACGTGCTGCTGCTGGACGAGCCCACCAACAACCTCGACCCGGTGAGCCGCGAGCAGGTGCTCGACGCGATCGCCCGCTACCCGGGCGCCATCGTGCTGGTGACCCACGACCCCGGGGCGGTGCTGGCGCTCAAGCCCGACCGGGCGATCCTGCTGCCCGACGGCGACGAGGACGCCTGGAGCGACGACCTGCTGGAGCTGGTCGAGCTGGCCTGAGGCGCGCCGGCCCCGGGTGCCGCGCCGGCGTTACGCGACGGCGGACACCGCCGCCGTGTCGGGCGCGGTCCCGGTCAGGTCGGCCAGGGCCGCACCTCCAGCACCGCCCGCAGCAGCACGGCCGCCGCCGCTCCCGCACCGGCCAGCAGCAACGGCGCGGGAGCCGGCGGCCCGTGGCGCCGGCTCTCCGGCGCCACGGCGGCCAGGGTGAGCCACGGCAGGAACGCCGGCCACGCCTGCTCGGCCCCGCCGCGGGCGAGCCCCGCGAGGAGGGTGAACACCACGGCCGCGCCGGCGCCGACCAGGAGCGGCCATCCGGGGGTGTGGCGAACCTTGGGCAGGCTCGCGGCCAGGGCCGGGCCCGCGACGACGAGCAGCGCGACCAGCCCGAGCAGCACCCACCACAGCCACGAGGGGGGCGGCTCGGACCGGGCGGCGGCGTGCGCCTGCGCCGCCCGCAGCCCGTCGGCCCAGCGGAAGCCCAGCACGTGCACGCCGGCGAGCGGCACCAGCGCGCCGGCGGCGCTGAGCAGGTTCAGCGCCGCCCGTCGGCGGGCGAAGTACAGCCCGCCGATGGCCAGGCCCAGCCAGGGCGCCGCGTAGGAGCACAGGGCCGCCGCGCCCAGCAGCACGCCGGCCAGCACGGCGCCGGTCGCCGACCGGCGGCCGGTCCGCCGGTGGTCGCTGGCCCAGGCGCCGGCCGCCGCGGCGGCGGCCCCGAGCACCGCCGTGAGCCCCGCACCGGCGCCGGCGGCCAGCCACACCGCGTACGGGGCCAGCGCCAGCACGGGCAGGTAGCGGCGCGCCGGCAGCTCGCCGCACACGTTGCGGACCGTCGCCAGCACCAGCGGCACCGCCAGCGCGGCCAGCGCCAGCAGGGCCACGGCCAGCCCCGGCCCGGCGTCGAGGCCCAGCCGGCCCAGGCCCCACACCACCAGGGCGGGCCCCGGCGCCGGGGCGGGGCCCTCGTCGGCGTCGCGCAGGAACCCCGCCGGGTCCGCGCCGATGCCCGCGGCGCGCCCGACGGGGCCCTGCGCCGTGGCCAGCGGCTCGGTCAGGCCGGCGGCCCCGTCGGCCAGGGCCAGGGCCACGGCCCAGGCCAGGGCGGCCGCGTAGCCGGCGGCGAGCACCGCGGGCCAGCGGAGCCGTTCGAACCAACCGCGGTGCGCCGCGGCGAGCACGGCTGCCGCGACGGCGGGGGCGAGCAGACCGGCCGGGGTGAGGTGCCAGCGGTAGGCGCCGAGGAACGGCGGTGCGTCGGTGCCGAGCACGGCGTCGGCGCGGCCCGCCAGCCAGGTGACGATCAGTCCGGTTGCGACGATCAACACCCAGGCGAACAGCGCCCGCCGCTCGGTGCGGACGCTGCCGTCCGGATCGTCGCCGGTCACGGCGCTCCACCGTAGTCGACCGGGCGCGCGCCGCGCCGGCCGAGTGGGCCGGGTTTCCGCGGGCCAATACGCCGTCAACCGGCCTTCGGCAGCGGTGCCGTCGGGTACCCGACAGAGGAGAGCGTGTCGGTTGGCGAAGTGTTGATATCTAGCGCATGATCGTCCGAGGCGGTCTAATAGGTGGGACCGCATCGAACCGCAACAGTCTGGGACGTGAGGAATCAACATGGCAGCCACCGGCACAGCCACCAGCACTGAGAAGGGTCGTCGGATCGTCGGAGCCGAGCGCCAGACACTCGCCAAGGATCTGGTCAAGCGGTACACCTCTGGGGAGAGCATTCGCGCCCTGGCGGCCTCCACCGGCCGCTCGTACGGGTTCGTCCACCGCGTTCTCACGGAGTCCGGGGTGCAGCTGCGCCAGCGGGGCGGGGCCCGTCGCCGCAAGAAGGCCTGACCGCTCGACCGCCCTGTGGTGCGCCCTTGTCTGACATCCCCCCGATGACCAGGCCCCGTACGCCATTGACGGCTCCCGCATGAGCCGCGCCGCGGTGGGGCTCGACCGCGCCGGGCCGGTGGTGACGGTGACGTTGCGCCGGCCCGACGTTCTCAACGCCCAGCTTCCTCAGATGTGGGCACGACTGCGTGAGATCGCCCGTGAGCTGCCGGGCGACGTCCGGGTGGTGGTGGTCCGCGGGGCGGGGC
>DATMJT010000275.1:0-4960 GCA_035553735.1 Pilimelia sp. | reverse complement strand
GAGATCGGTGGACGTACCGGCGTCGGCGGTCACCGGGGCGATGCGGCCGGGCGAGGTCGCGGTAACCGTGCCGGCGCTGGTCCAGACGCCGGCCACCAGGTCTCCAGCGGTGACCGCGTACGTCCCGGTGCAGGTCACCGTCCCGCCCGGCGCGGCCGTGTCCGTGTCGCACACCAGCGGCGGCCCGTCGGTCAGCGACACGTCGATCTGGCTCAGGGTGGTGTTGCCCGTGTTCGTGGCCGTGTAGGTCAGGTCGATCACGTCGCCGGTGGAGGGCGGACCGCTGCCGCGGAGGGCCGCGACTGCGGCCAGGGTGGCCTGGGGCAGGCGGGCCAGCGGCACGGTCGCGGTGTCGGCGTCGTCGACCGCGCCGGCGGGGCTGTCGGCCGAGACGTCGACGTTCGCCGTCACCTCACCCGCGTCCACCTCGGCCTGGCTCAGCACGTGGTCGGCGCTGCACAGCAGCTCCGCACCCACGGCCAGGCTGTCGGCGGCGCAGGACACCGGGCCGGTCACCGTGGAGGTCACCGCCAGGTCGGTGAGGGGCTGGTTCCCGGCATTGGTGACCGTCCAGGCCCAGGCGAGTACGTCGCCGGCGGCCGGCGTGTCACCGGGCACGGGGGGCGTGCTGCTCACCGCGACCGCCGGCGCCGGCACGGAATCGGCGACCGTCAGGTGCACGGTCGAGTCCACCGAGCGGCCCGACACCGGGTCGGTGACGCGGTAGTCGAACGCGTCCGTGCCGGTCCAGCCGGCCGGCGGGGTGTAGGTGAAGCCGCCGGTGCCGTCGGAGTCCAGGTCGCCGTGCTCGGCTGCGCTGCGGATGGTGACCACGCAGCCTGGGCACGTGGCGGGGGACACCGTGGACACCGGGGTGGCGACACCCGCGTCCACGTTCACGTGCCGCACCTGCGGCGTGGCCAGGATCCGGACGGTGGAGGACACGACGTGCCCGTCACTTTCGGCGGTGTAGGTGAAGGTGGCGAGTCCGGCGAAGCCGGCCGGTGGCGTCCAGCTCACGGTGCCGCCGGAGAAGCCGGCCGTCCCGAACGACGGCTCGGTCACCTCGGTGACCACGCAGCCGTCGCAGTCGTCGTTGGCGAGCACGTCGAGGCCGGTGACCGAGGCGCCGTACGCGGCCGTCGCCGAGTCCGGGCGGGCGTCGCTGACCTCGACGGTGAGCGTCGCCGAGGCGGCGTGATTGGTTGAGGGGTCCGTGGCGGTGTAGCGCACGGTCGCCGTCCCCGTCCAGCCGGTGTCCGGCTCGACCAGCACTCGGCCGCCGGAGATGCTGGCCGTGACGCCGGGCGAGATGGTGCCGAGGCTGAGCACGCAGGCGCGGCAGTCGTCGTTGGCCAGCACGTCGACAGTGGTCGGGGTGCCGACCGAGGTGGTGGCCGCGTCGTCCTCGGCCACCGGCCGCACGGTGACCGTCACCGTCGCGGTGGCGTACGCGCCCGTGTCGGGGTCGCGGGCCAGGTAGCGGAAGGTGTCGACACCGCTGAAGCCGGCGACGGCCCGGTAGTGCACGCGCCCGCGGACGTCGACCGTCACGGAGCCGTGGGTCGGATCGTCCGCGACCTCGACGCCGCACCCGGGGCAGCTGTCGTTGTCGAGCACCGGCACGACCACCGGCGTGCCGCCGTCGGTGACGGCGGTGTCCGGTTCGAGCACCGGAGCGGCCACGACGTCCACGGTCACCGTGCCTGTCAGGCCGTTGCCGGCGCCGTCCGCCGCGGTGTAGGTGAACGTGGTCCGGCCGGTACCGGACGGCGTGAAGGTCACCAGGTCGTCGCTGCGCTCGACGCTGCCCGAGCTCGGGACGCCCAGGCCGGTCAGGGCGCAGTTCGCGCACAGGTCGTTGGCCAGCGGGAGCACGTCGACCGGGGCGCCCTCGACCGTCGTCACCGCGTCGTCGACCGCCAGCGGCTGGATCGTGACCGTGACCTGCGCCGACGTGGTGCCGCCGCCGGCCTGGCTCAGGGTGTAGCGGAAGCCGACCTGGCCGGAGAAGCCGGGCGCGGGGGTGTACCGGACGGCGCCCGCGCTGGTCTCGGCGGTGCCGGAGGCGGGCGCGGTGACGGAGGTGAGGGTGCACCCGGTGCACGGGTCGTTGTCCCGCACGTCCACGGTGACCGCGACACCGGGCGTGGTGGTGGCCGTGTCGTCCACCGCGCCGTCGACCGTCAGCCGCACCGTCGCCACGTCGGCGACCGAGCCGGACACCGAACTGGTCACCCGGTAGGTGAAGGTGAACGTGCCGACACTGGTGCCGGGCGTGTAGGTGTAGGTGCCGTTGGCGTTGAACACCACGGATCCGCTCGCCGGATCGGTGAGCTTGGTGCGGGTGCAGGTCGCCGGGCAGGAGTCGTTGCCGGTCACGTCGCCGGACACCGTGTTGCCCAGCAGCACCCGGGCCTCGTCGTCGCCGGCGTCCGGCCCGACGGTCACGGCCACCGAACCGGACACCCGCAACCCGCTCACCGGGTCGTACACCTGGTAGGTGAAGGAGTCCAGCCCCGCGTAACCGGCGGCCGGCGCGTAGGTGGCGGCGCCGGTCGCGGCGTTCACGGTCACCGAGCCGTGCGCCGGCGGGGTGCCCAGCGAGTACACGCAGCCCGCACAGGAGCCGCCGGTGGGCACCGTCGCGGTCGCGGCGACGCCGTACGTCGTCTGCAGGGTGGTGGCCGGCGGGCCGACGAGGATGGTGACCGGGGTGGTGGCGCTGTTGGTGTTGCCGGTGATGCCGTACCGGAAGCTGTCCAGGCCCCACAGGCCGGTGGTGGGCGTGTAGGTCACGATCACGTTGTTGCCGCTGGAGTAGGTAACCGCGCCACGGGTGGGGTGCGTGCCGTGCTGCGGCTTGCAGTTGCCGGTGCACCCGGGGTCGTTGGCCTGCACCGGCACGACGACCGCGGTGCCGTACGGCGTGGTGGCGAAGTCAGGCGCGAGGTCCGCGACGTCGACGAAGACCTGCCCGTCGGTGCTGCGCCCCGCGGCGTCGGTGGCCCGGTACGTGAAGGTCACGGTGCCGGTGGCGTTGGTGGCCGGCGCGTACGTGAACGTGCCGTTCGCCGCCATGGTCACGGTGCCGCTCGTCGACCCGTTGAGCGTCGGACCGGCGACCAGGGTGGTCGCGACGGTGCACCCGGTGCACGCGTCGTTGGTCAGCACGCTGGAGCCGGACAGGGTGACGTTGCGGCCGGTGCTGTACGAGTCGCGTACGGCCAGCGGGGTGACGGCGACGGTGACCGTCGCCGTGCCGGTGGCGTGGCCGTCGGTCGCGGTGTAGGTGAAGGTGCGGGTGCCCGAGGTGCCGGTCGCCGGGGTGTACGTGACGGTCCCGTCGACGCCCAGGACCGCGGTGCCGCTACTGGGCGTGCCGACGGCCGTGACCCGCAGCGGCAGGCCCGAGGGGGTGGTGTCGTTGGCCAGGACGTCGACGGCGACCGGTGATCCGGCGACCGTGCCGACGGCGTCGCCGACCAGGTTCAGCCCGCCCGCGCCGAGCACGGTGACCGCCGCGGTCGCCGGGTCCGAGCTGGTGACGTCCGCGCTGCTGTCCAGCACGACCTGCCCGAAGTGGGCCACCGCGGAGTTCACTCTGGTGCCGGCGGTCGCGCCGAGCTGCACCGAGTACGACAGCACCACCTGCCCGGCCGCCGGCACGCTGAGCGGCCCGCGGACGACGAGGGATCGCCCGTCGACCTCCGGGTCGGCCACCGGCCGCCCGTTGAGCCGCAGGCTGCCCGACACGAACGCGGCGTCGGTGGGCAGCGTGTCGGCGATCCAGTCCACCCGGCCCGCCGTGGTGCCGGAGTTGACCACGGTGAGGGCGTACGACGCCGTCCCGCCGCCGGGGGGCAGCACCCGGTCGGCCGGCGCGGTGACCTCCTTGCCCAGCGACAGCGGGGCGGTGGCGGACACCGCGGGCAGGGCGCCGAGCGCCGCGCCACCGGCGTCGGTGTGCTTGACCTGCGTGCCGCTGGCGATGTACTGGATCGGCTTGACCTGGGTCGGCGCGGGGCTCGGGCCGACCGCGCGGAACAGGTACCGCGCGGTGTAGGGGCGCGCCGGCCCGCTGGCGCCGGTCAGGAAGAGCCGGTCGACGTAGGTCACCCGGTCGGGGGAGGAGCCGTCCGGGGAGATGCTCAGCTCCGTGCGCTCCAACCGCCACGCGGAGGCGGGGAAGGCGCCGAGCGCGTTAGGGGTGTACTGCAGCACGCCGGGGTCGTTGGCCGGTCCGGCGCCCAGGGTGCCGGTGTTGCCCTCGACGGTGACCGTCACGAGGTCGCCGAGCTGGGCGGTCGCCGGCGCGGACGACGTGACGCTGTGCACCTTGTTGGCCAGCGCCTTGATGGTGTCCACCACGTCGGCGTACGTGAAGGTGCGGGTGCACAGCGTGGCGCCCACGCCGGGCGGGCCGTCGTAGACGGTGACCGTGTGGCTCTGCGGCACGGTGGTCGGGCCGGTCGCCGTGAGCAGGGCGTACTGCGCGGCGCTGGCGCCGCTGGCGAGCGCCGGCAGCGGCATCACCGCCGGCTGGTCGGCGGCCAGGCCGAGCACCCCGCCGGTGAAGCCGCCGAAGCCCAGCCACAGGTGGTTGCGGGCGGAGGCGCCCGCGTCGACGCGGTATCCGGCGTAGCCGGACAGCAGCAGGGCGGTGCTGGAGGAGTCGATGTAGAAGTGGCTGTTGTGCAGCGCCACGACCGACGGCGTTCCGGCGTCGCCGCACCGGGTGCCTCCGGCGGCGCTCGCGGGGCTCGGCGAGACCCCGCCCACGACGCCCAGCGTCATCACGAGCAGGCTCGCCGCCGCAGCGGCGACGCGACGTAGCGCGGTACGTGTCACCCGTCCACCTCCACAGACACAGCGGTTGGCCGACGCGCGCCGCCGCAGGCTCCCTTCGGCGGCGCGCGTCGGCCAACCGCTGTGTCTGTGGAGGTGGACGGGTGACACG
>DATMJT010000274.1:0-5395 GCA_035553735.1 Pilimelia sp. | reverse complement strand
GCTGAAGCCGGTCCAGCGCCGCGGCCTCCATCGGGACGCAGAGCAGCCCGCGGCACTCGGCCATGGTGAAGGCGACCAGCTCCGGGGTGACCAGGTCGGCGGCGAAGACCAGGTCGCCCTCGTTCTCCCGGTCCTCGTCGTCGACCACGACGACGGGGCGGCCCGCCGCGATGTCGGCCACCGCCCGCTCGATCGTGCCGAACTCCGTGCTCATGCGATCTCCCCGCTCGATGGTGTCAGGTGTGGAGGCGCTGACGCCCGGGCCTCCAGCAGCTTCTCGACGTACTTGGCGACCACGTCCACCTCGAGGTTCACCGGGTCGCCGACCCGCTTGCGGCCCAGCGTGGTCAACCGCAGGGTGGTGGGGATGAGGCCGACCGCGAACGCGTCCGCGGTGACCTCCGTGACGGTCAGGGAGACGCCGTCGACGGTGATCGAGCCCTTCTCGACCAGGTAGCGGCCCAGCGCCGGCGGCAGGCCCACCCGCACGACCTCCCAGTCCTCCCCCGGCTCGCGGGCCAGCAGCCGCCCGACCCCGTCGACGTGGCCCTGCACCAGGTGCCCGCCCAGTCGCGAGCCCAGCGTGGCCGCCCGCTCCAGGTTGACCGGGTCGCCGACCCGCAGGGCGCCCAGTGCCGAGCGGTCCAGCGACTCGGCCATCACGTCGGCGGTGAACGTGTCGCCGGCCAGCCCGGCCACGGTCAGGCAGACGCCGTTGACCGCGACGGAGTCCCCGTGCCGGGCGTCGGCGGTGACCACCGGGCCGCGCACGGCCAGCACGGCCGATGCCTGCCGCCGGTCCAGCCCGACGACCTCGCCCAGCTCCTCGACGATCCCCGTGAACACCTCAGCCCCTTCCGGCGGTGCGGGGCACCGCGGTGATCCGCACGTCCGGGCCCAGCCGGCGCACGTCGGTCACGTCCAGCTCCACGGCGGCGGACAGGGTGCTCACCCCCGCGTCGACCAGCGCGCACGTCCCCGCGCCCAGCAGCTTGGGGCCCAGGTAGCCCACCACCCGGTCGACCAGGCCCGCGGCGAGGAACGCACCGGCCAGCCGGGGCCCGCCCTCCAGCAGCGCCGAGCGCACCCCGCGCCCGTACAGCGCGGCGAGCAGCCGCGGCAGGTCGACGCGGCCGACCGGGTCGGCGCCCACCTCCGCCGCCGTGGCCACCCAGGTCGGCGCGGCGGCGTCGCGGACCCGGGCGGTGTCCGGGGTGCGGCCGGTGCTGTCCACCACCACCCGCAGCGGCTGCCGGATGGCCAGGGTGCCGTCGCGCAGGTTCCGCGCCGTCAGCCGGGGGTCGTCGGCGAGCACCGTGCCCACCCCGGCGATGATCGCGTCGCTGACGCCGCGCAGGGCGTGCACGTCGGCGCGCGAGGACTCCGAGGTGATCCACATGCTGGTGCCGTCGGCGGCGGCGGCGCGGCCGTCGAGGGTGGCCGCGTACTTCCAGGTGACGTACGGCCAACCGCGGCGCACGCTGGTCAGCCAGGCCACGTTGCCGGCCTCCGCCGCCGACGCGCCGACGCCGCCGAGCACCTCCACGCCGGCCGCGCGCAGCTCCTGCGCGCCCCCGCCGGCGAGCGGGTCGGGGTCGGCCACCGCGTAGACCACCCGCGCCACGCCCGCGCGCAGCAGCGCCTGGGTGCACGGACCGGTGCGCCCGGTGCTGCGGCAGGGTTCGAGGGTGACGACCGCGGTGCCGCCGCGGGCCCGGTCGCCGGCCTGCGCCAGCGCGACGATCTCGGCGTGCGGACCGCCCGCGTAGGCGTGGAAGCCCTCGCCGACCACCTCACCCGCCGCGTCCAGCAGGATGCAGCCGACGACCGGGTTGGGGCTGGTGGTGCCCAGGCCCCGCGCGGCCAGGGCGACCGCCCGGCGCATGTGCGCGTCGTAGGGGCCGGGCCCCGGCCGCACCGCGTCGGGTAGCGGCTGCGCCGCGTCGGGCGCCGGACTCGCCATCGGGCGGACATCCCTTCCTGTGCTCGCGTGCCTGGCGCGGGCGGGGAGCCGCCGGCGACCGTGCACAGGCACGGCGACCGGGCGTCGCGGCGGAAGGGTGGGGACGGCGAGGCCGACCCCGGGGAACGGCTCCGGGTGCGCGCAGGTCACGACCAGGGCCGGTCCGCCCGTCCCGCGCGCTGTCTCCCATCCGGACTGTCTGGCCCGGTCGGCGGCAGGCCGCCGTCCGGACCAACCGTCGGCCCCGGGGTCACACCGGGTCCACCGGACGATCTCGTCGACCGGGTCGCGGGCTCGTCGGGGCCGGGGCCCCGCATCACCGCCGGTTCGGAATTTCACCGAGTCCCGCCAGCGCGTGGTGGGTTCTCAGGCGCCAGTCTCGCACGTCGGCGGCCCCCGCCGTGGCCCGGGCGAGCTAGGTCACACCGGGCGGCGCGGTGGGGTCGCTCAGCCGGCGGTGCGCCGCCGGTCGACCGCCACGAACGAGCCGGGCTGGCTCTTGGCCACGGTCTTCATCTCCGAGGCCACCGCGATCACCTCCCGCGGGTCGGAGAACCGCCGCTCGGCCGTGGCCTGGGCGACCCCGATCGACAGGGTCACCAGGTGCGCCCGGTGCACGTTGCCACGCCGATCGGTGATCTCCACGTAGCCGCGGGCGGAGTCGGTCGGGTCGTACAGCTCGTCGGCGGCCTTCTCGAAGTCCTCCACCGCCTGCCGGGTCAGCGGCAGCACCTGCTCGGGGGTGCAGACGATGACGAAGTCGTCACCGCCGATGTGCCCCAGGAAGGCCGGCGGCGGGCCGGCGGTGACCACCGCCCGGTGCAGGCTGCGGGCCAGGGCCGAGATGAACTCGTCGCCGCGCACGAAGCCGTACACGTCGTTGACGCTCTTGAACCGGTCGATGTCGATGTAGCCGACCGCGTAGTCGGCGCCGCTGCGCAGCCGGTCGGCGATCTCCTGCTGCACCCGGGTGTTGCCGGGCAGGCCGGTGAGCGGCGAGACCTCGCGGAACTCCTGGTTGCGGCGCAGCGTGGAGCGCACCCGGGCGATCAGCTCCAGCGTGTCGAACGGCTTGACCAGGTAGTCGTCGGCCCCGGCGGTCAGGCCGACCACCTTGTCCACCGTCATGCCCTTGGCGGTGAGCATGATGACCGGCAGGGCGCTGGTCATCGGGTTGGCCCGCAGCCGCCGGGTCAGCTCCAGGCCGTCGACCCGCGGCATCATGAGATCCACCACGGCCAGGTCCGGCTTGTGCTCCTCGATCGCGTGCAGCGCCTCGTGCCCGTCCCGGGCGACCAGCACCCGGAAGCCGTGCAGCCGGAGGTTGACCTGCACGAAGCGGGCGATGTCCTCGTCGTCGTCCACGACGAGGATCAGCTCGGCCGGGCGGCCGGCGCCGTCGGCGGTCACGCGGCCCCGCCGGCGGCGCGCACGGCCAGTGCGCGCAGCCGGGACACCGCCGCGGCGGGGTCGTCGGCGCCGTAGACGGCCGTGCCGGCCACGAACGCGTCCGCCCCGGCCTCGGCGGCCTGCGCGATCGTGTCCTCGGCGATCCCGCCGTCCACCTCGATCCGGATGTCCAGGCGCCCGGTGTCCACGTGGCGCCGGGCGGTACGCACCTTCGCCAGCAGCTCCGGCAGGAACGCCTGGCCGCCGAAGCCGGCCTTGATCGTCATGATCAGAAGCGTGTCGAAGTGCGGCAGCAGCTCCAGGTACGGCTCGACCGGGGTGTCCCGGTCGATGGCCAGTCCGGCCCGGCTGCCCGCCCCCCGCAGGTTCGCCGCCACCTTGACCGGGTCCGCGGCGGCCTCGGCGTGGAAGGTGACGTTGTAGGCGCCGGCCTCGGCGTACCCGGTGGCCCAGCGGTCCGGATCCTCGATCATCAGATGCACGTCGAACGGCAGCGTGGTGGCCCGCCGCAGCGACCGCACCACCGGCAGCCCGAGGGTCAGGTTGGGCACGAAGTGGTTGTCCATCACGTCGACGTGCAGCCAGTCCGCGGCGCCCTCCACGGCGCGCGCCTCGTCGGCGAGGTGGGCGAAGTCGGCGGCCAGGATGCTCGGGGCGACGACGAGTGCGGAGCGGGTCACCCGGCAAGTTTACGTAACACTTCGACGGCACCGAGGTCCGCCATGTGTTACGGGTACCGCGCGGTGTGGGACCGGGTCGCGGTTCAGCCCAGCCGACGCAGCATGGCCAGGAACATCGCGTCGGTGCCGTGCCGGTGCGGCCACAGCTGGACGGTGGGGCCGGTGCCCAGGCCCGGCATGCCCGCCGGCAGCAGGGGCCGGGCGTCCACCAGGTCCACCTCGCACGGGGCCCGGCGGGCCGCCTCGGTCACGGTGACCGCGGTCTCCACCGGATGCGGCGAGCACGTCACGTAGGCCACCACCCCGCCGGGCCGCACCGCCCGCAGGGCGGCGCCCAGCAACTCGCGCTGCAGGCGGGTCAGCGGCGGCAGGTCGGCCGGCAGCCGGCGCCAGCGGGCCTCGGGCCGGCGGCGCAGGGCGCCCAGCCCCGTGCACGGCGCGTCCACCAGCACCCGGTCGTACCAGCCCTCCGCCAGGTCGGCTCCCCCGCCCACCTGGCGGCCGTCGGCGTGGCGCACCTCCACCGGCAGGCCGCGCACCGTCTGCTCCACCAGCCGGGCCCGCTGCTCGACCACCTCCACGGCGGTGACGTGCGCGCCGCGCAGCGCCGCGAGGGCGCCGAGGAGGCTCGCCTTGCCGCCCGGCCCGGCGCACAGGTCCAGCCAGCGGGCGTCCGGGCCGTCCAGCTCCACGTCCGCCAGCGCCAGCGTGACCAGCTGCGAGCCCTCGTCCTGGACGTGGGCGCGGCCCCGGACGACCGCCGACAACTCGCCCGGCGCGCCGCCGGGCAGGTAGACCGCGAACGGCGAGAACGCCCCCGGCGCGCCGCCGACCTCGTCGGCCAGCTCGACGGCGTCGGCCCGGCCGGGCCGGGCACACAGGTGCACCGGCGGCCGCTCGTTGTCCTCGATCAGTAGCCGCTGCACCTCGCCGAGGTCTCCGCCGAGGCCGTCGGCGAAGGCCCGCACGATCCACTGTGGATGGCTGTGGGCCACCGCCAGGTGGCCCACCGGGTCGTCGGCGTACGCCGGGGCCACCCGCTCCACCCACGAGTCCAGGTCGCGCTCCGCGACGCCGCGCAGCACCGCGTTGGCGAAGCCGGCCGCGCCCGGCGCCACCGCCCGGACCATGTCCACGGTGGACGACACCGCGGCGTGGGGCGGCACCCGGGTGTGCAGCAGCTGGTACGCGCCCAGCCGCAGCGCGTCGCGCGCCGGCGGGTCGATCCGGGCCACGTCGCGCCCCGCCACGGTGGTGAGGACGGCGTCGAGGGTGCCGCGGGCCCGCAGCGCGCCGTAGGTCAGCTCGGTGGCGAACGCCGCGTCCCGCCCGCCCAGCCCGG
>DATMJT010000273.1:0-9675 GCA_035553735.1 Pilimelia sp. | reverse complement strand
GGCTGGAAGACCGCGCCACCCGGGGGCGGACCGGGCGGCGGGTACGCCGGCCCGCCCGGTGCGGCCGGGCCGCTGCCCGGTGCGGGGGCTCCCGGCGCCGGGCCGGGTCCGAAGGCCGGCGGCCCCGTCGGGGCCTGCTGCGGGTCGAACGGGCGGGTCGGGTCGAGCGGCGGCTCGGCCGGCGAGCCGGCCGGCGGGGGTGGCGGATAGGACATCGTGCTGCTCTCCCGGACCTGGCGTTGCGCACCCACCGCGGGCGCGACCGGCGTCACGCTATCTGGCCGGCGCAACGGCACAGATCCACCGGTCGTCCATTGGCGTCGGGCCCGTGGCCGGACGGCGGGGAGGAATCAGCGCGAGACACGCGAAACGCCGCATCCGATCACCTGTACTGCGCGAAAGGCCGGCTTGCGCGCAGCGGGATTGAGCGTTTCTCCGCTACGCTGCGGGCCATGTGCGGAATCGTGGGGTACGTCGGCGACCGGCCGGCGCTGAGCATCGTGCTGGACGGGCTGCGGCGGCTGGAGTACCGCGGCTACGACTCGGCCGGCGTGGCCGTCCTGGCCGACGGGGAGCTGCTGGCGTGCAAGCGGGCCGGCAAGCTGGCCAACCTGGAGAAGGCGCTCGCCGAGTGGAGCGGCGAGCCCGGCGTGGCCGCCGACATCCGCGACGGCGGCACCGCGATCGGGCACACCCGCTGGGCCACCCACGGCGCCCCGACCGACCGCAACGCCCACCCGCACCTGTCCGCCGACGGCCGGGTCGCGGTGATCCACAACGGCATCATCGAGAACTTCGCCCGGCTGCGCGCCGAGCTGGAGGCCGCCGGTCTGGAGTTCGCCAGCGACACCGACACCGAGTGCGTTGCCCACCTGCTCGCCGCGGAACTGGCCGCGGTGCGCGCCCAGGGCGTGCCGGGCGCCGAGCCGGCGGCGGTCGACGGGCCCGGCGCGGCGGAGGGCCCGGGCGTGCTGGCCGAGGCGATGCGCCGGGTCTGCCGGCGGCTGGAGGGCGCCTTCACCCTGCTGGCCGTCGACGCCGACACCCCCGGCGCGGTGGTCGGCGCGCGCCGCAACTCCCCGCTGGTCGTGGGCCGCGGCACCGGCGAGTACTACCTGGCCAGCGACGTCTCGGCGTTCATCGAGCACACCCGGGAGGCGATCGAGCTGGGCCAGGACCAGGTCGTGCTGATCACCGCCGACGGCGTCCAGATCACCGACTTCGACGGGGCGCCGGCGACCGGCCGCGACTTCCACATCGACTGGGACGCCTCGGCCGCCGAGAAGGGCGGCTACGAGCACTTCATGCTCAAGGAGATCGCCGAGCAGCCGCACGCGGTGGCCGACACCCTGCTGGGCCGGCTCACCGAGGCCGGCGAGATCGTCCTGGACGAGGTGCGCCTCACCGACCAGGACCTGCGCGACGTCGACAAGGTGTTCATCGTCGCCTGCGGCACCGCGTACCACTCGGGCCTGGTCGCCAAGTACGCCATCGAGCACTGGACCCGCATCCCCTGCGAGGTGGACCTGGCCAGCGAGTTCCGCTACCGCGACCCGGTGCTCGACCGCTCCACGCTGGTGGTCGCGGTCTCGCAGTCCGGCGAGACCATGGACACCCTGATGGCGCTGCGGCACGCCAAGGAGCAGAAGGCCCGGGTGCTGGCCATCTGCAACACCAACGGCTCCACCATCCCGCGCGAGTCCGACGCCGTGCTCTATACCCACGCCGGGCCGGAGGTCGCCGTCGCGTCCACCAAGGCGTTCCTGACCCAGCTGGTCGCCTGCTACCTGGTCGGGCTGCACCTGGCCCAGGTGCGCGGGGTGATGTACGCCGACGAGGTGGCCGCGGTGGTGGCCCAGCTGCAGGCGGCCCCGGCCAAGGTGGAGGCGGTGCTGGAGACCATGGAGCCGGTGCGGGCGCTGGCCCGCGACCTCGCCGGGGCCAGGAGCGTGCTGTTCATCGGCCGGCACGTCGGCTACCCGGTCGCCCTGGAGGGCGCGCTCAAGCTCAAGGAGCTGGCCTACATGCACGCCGAGGGCTTTGCCGCGGGGGAGCTGAAGCACGGCCCCATCGCCCTGATCGACCAGGGCACCCCGGTGGTCTGCGTGGTGCCCTCGCCGCTGGGCCGCGGAGTGCTGCACGACAAGATCGTGTCGAACATCCAGGAGGTCCGGGCCCGGGGCGCGCGGACGATCGTGATCGCCGAGGAGGGCGACGCCGCCGTGGTGCCGTACGCCGACCACCTGGTGACCGTGCCCCGCACGCCGACCCTGCTCGCCCCGCTGGTGACCACCGTGCCGCTGCAGGTGCTGGCCTGCGAGATCGCCACCGCCCGCGGGCACGACGTGGACCAGCCGCGCAACCTGGCCAAGTCCGTCACCGTGGAGTGACGCCGCGCCGGCGACCCCGGCGGTGCCCTCGCGGCGCCTTCGACACGGCCCCCGGCAGGGCCCCGCGGCGGCCCGACGGCCCCGGCAGCCCTCCGGCGCGCCGCCCGCGGCCGAGCTCGCCGGCGCGGCCCACCGGTCCGGGCCGGCGCCGCTAGGGTGAGGGTGTGATCGTGGCTGTCGGCATCGACGTCGTGCAGGTCGATCGGTTCGCCCGGGCGCTGGAGCGCACCCCGCTGCTGGCCGAGCGGCTGTTCACCGAGGGCGAGCTGAGCACCGGCTCCGGCAACCGGCGGTCGGCGGAGTCGCTGGCCGCCCGGTTCGCCGCCAAGGAGGCCGTGGCCAAGGCGCTCGGCGCCCCGGGCGGCATGCACTGGCACGACTGCGAGATCGTCGCGGACCCGGACGGCCGACCCTGGCTGACCGTCTCCGGCACGGTCGCCGCGGTGGCGGTCGAGCGCGGCGTCACCCGCTGGCACCTGTCGCTGGCCCACGACGGCGGCATCGCGTCGGCGATGGTGGTGGCCGAGCGGTGACCGGTGCGGGGTCGCGGCCGGACGGTGCGGGCCGGTGAGGGGCGCCTGGCGGGTGGCGCAGGTGCGCGCCGCCGAGGCGGCGCTCATGCGCACGCTGCCCGAGGGCGCGCTGATGCAGCGCGCCGCCGCGGGCCTCGCCCGGCGGTGCGCCGCCCTGGTGGGCGCGGCGGGCGGGGTCTACGGAGCCCGGCTGCTGCTGCTGGTGGGCGCGGGCGACAACGGCGGGGACGCCCTGTACGCCGGGGCGCGGCTCGCCGCCCGCGGCGCGCGGGTGGAGGCCCTCCTGCTGAAGCCGGAGCGCGCCCACGCCGGCGGCCTGGCCGCGCTGCGCTCCGCCGGCGGCCGTACGGTCACCGCCGTACCGTCCACCGTGGACCTGGTGGTGGACGGCATCGTCGGCATCGGCGCCTCCGGCGGCCTGCGCCCCGAGGCGGCCGCGCTGGTCACCGAGGCGGCCACCCGGACCACCCGGGGGGGCACGCGCACCCCGGTCGTGGCCGTGGACCTGCCCAGCGGCGTGGCGCCGGACACCGGCGACGTTCCGGGCGAGGCGGTGCGCGCCGACCTCACGGTCACCTTCGGCTGCCTCAAGCCGGCCCTGGTGGTCGGCCCGGCCGCCGCGCTGGCCGGGCGGGTGGAGCTGGTCGACATCGGACTGGCCCCGCTGCTGCCAGACCCGCCGGAGCTGCGCCTGCTGGACGACGCCGACGTGCGCGCGGGCTGGCCGCGCCCGCGGCCCGCCGACGACAAGTACCGCCGCGGCGTGGTGGGCCTGGCCACCGGCTCGGCCGCCTACCCGGGCGCCGCCGTGCTGTCGGTGGCCGGCGCGCTCGCCGGCCCCTGCGGCCTCGTGCGCTACGCCGGCGGCGCGGCGGCCGCGGTGGTGGCCCGGCACCCCGAGGTGGTGGCCGCCGACCGGGCCGGCGCCGCCGGCCGGGTGCAGGCGTGGGTCTGCGGCTGCGGGCTGGGCACCGACGAGCGCGCGGCCGTGGAGCTGCGCACCGTGCTGGCCGGCGCCGTCCCGGCGGTGCTCGATGCGGACGCGATCACCCTGCTGGTCGACGGCGGCATGGCGCGCGACCTGCGCGGCCGGGACGCCCCGCTGGTGCTCACCCCGCACGACGGGGAGTTCGCCCGGCTGGCCGGCGAGGCGCCCGGCGCCGACCGGGTCGGGGCCGCGCTGCGGCTGGCCGCCTGGACGAACGCGGTGGTGCTGCTCAAGGGCCACCGCACCATCGTGGCCGCGCCGTCGGGGGAGGCGTGGGTGAACCCCACCGGCACGCCGGAGCTGGCCACCGCCGGCACCGGAGACGTGCTGGCCGGGCTGATCGGCTCCCTGCTCGCTGCCGGGCTGCCGCCGGTGCGGGCCGCGACGCTGGCCGCGTACGCGCACGGCGCCGCCGGCGCCCGCGCGGGGCGGGCGGGCCCGGTGCGGGCGTCCGACGTGGCCGCGGCCCTGCGCCCGGCCCTGCGCGCGCTGCTCGCCGCCGACTGAGCCCGGCGGTAGCCCGGCCCCCGTCGGCGGCAGCGGTCGGTCGGAGATCTGGGCCCGGCGGCGGCCCGCGCTTGGCGGCCCGGGCGGCAGCGCCCGCTGGGCCGCATGCCCCGGAACCCGGCATGCCGGTCAGAAATCTGACCGGCGAACCAGTCCTGCCTGAACGGACATTCGAGCCATTCTTCCATCGCTCGGTCCACTGAGGATGGCCAGGGTGCTCTTGGTCGAGTAGGCGCTGACCTGCTGCTAGGGGGTCCGGCCGAGGTTCTCCCTGGAGACCGGTGCCGCTGACGGTCGCGCGTGGTCGTCGCCGGTCGGCCGGTACGGGGCTGCGGTGTTGGGTCGGGTGGTGGTCGAATGCGGTGCGCGTTCATCACGGTTCGACTGAGTACCACCGCCGAGTCCAGTTGACGCCCACGGGGGAGTGGATGATGGTTGCGAGTTGTCGGCTGCGTCGTGCCCGTTGGGTGACGTTCGTGGTCGTCCTGGCGTTGTTGGTGTCGCTGCTGCCGGTGGTGGGTTCGGGTCGGGCCCGGGCGGCCGAGGTGCCTGCGGCCGCGCCGGGTGCGGGGCCGGTGGAGCGCGGGGTTCCCGCGGGGGCGAGCCCGAACGAGGCCCTGCCGGCGGGTCGGCGTTATCCGGTGGTGCCGCCGAGCGCCCGGCCCGGGGGGCGGCCGGTGGCGCTGAGCGCGTCGGCGTGGTCGGCGGTGCGCCGGCCCGCGGCCCGGGTGGCCGCCGCGGAGCAGGTCTTCACCGATGTGGCGCTGCGCAGCGGTTACCTGCTGGGCGACACCTCCCTGGTCGCGCTGTTCAACGCGGACACCTCCGATCCGGCGTGGACGTCGTGGCGGGTGCGCCTGTACGAGGAGGGCGGGCGGACCGAGCAGGCGTCGCTGATCCTGCCCCGGGAGGAGCTGGAGCGGTCGCGGTGCAGCGGGACCCGGAGCTACTGCCGGTCGCTGGGCAGCGTGGACGGCTGGACGCTGGACCCGGCCAGGCGGTACTTCGTCACCGTCGCGGCGGTCTACCCCGACCGCGAGGTCGTCTCGGCGGAGTCCGGTGCGGCCAGGCCGCGGCGCACGATCGTGCCGCCGGCCGTGCCGGTGGGTCAGGCCGCCGGCTGCGGCTGCGGCAACGCCCTGGCGCTGACCGCGGGCGGCCAGGCTCACCGGGCACTGGGGGTCAACACGGCCACGGGTGCGTTTGCGCGGGTGGAGCCGGATCTGTCGATGGCGTCGTTCGGGGTGCCGTTCGCCTCGGCGCGCACGTACTCGTCGGCCAACGCCGCCGGCGGCCCGTTCGGGCCGGGCTGGGCCTGGTCGTACGACATGCGGGTGACCGCGTCGGAGGACGGCGCGGTGGTGCGGGTGGAGGACGGTGCCGAGGCGTTCTACCGGCTGGGGGAGGCCGGGTACGTGCGGCCGCCGGGGGTGCGTTCCACCCTGCACCGTGCCGGCGCGGGCTGGGAGCTGCGGACGCCGCGGCAGATCAGCTACGCCTTCGACGGGCAGGGCCGGCTGACCGCGGTGCTCACCGCGCGCGGGGTCGGGGTGCGTCTGTCGTACGAGGGGCTGGGCGTGCACATCACCGACGCGTCGGGGCGGCGGGTCGTGGTGCGCATCGAGGACGGCCTGATCCGGCAGATCAGCCTGCCGGACGGCCGGCACGTCTCGTACGGCTACGACGGCACCCGGCTGGTCTGGGTGCTGGACCCGCGCGGGTTCCGCTGGTCGTACCGCTACGGCGCCGGCGGGCAGTTGACGCAGGTGGTGAACCCGCACGGCGTCGTCGAGATCGACAACACGTACGACCCGGTTACCGGCCGGGTGACGGCGCAGCGCGACGGCCTGGGCATGCAGACCCGGTTCGAGTGGGACGCCGGCGCGCAGGAGGCGCGCACCGTCGACGCGGACGGGGTGCTGGTGCGCGACGGCTACCGCGGCAACGTGCTGGTCTACTCCCAGCGGGGGGAGCGGGAGACCGATCAGCACCGTTACGACGCCGGCCTGAACCGCAACCTGGTGGTCAACGGCAACCAGCACCAGCACGAGGCGACCCACGACGGCAACGGCAACCGCACGTCGGCCACGGCGCCGGCGCCGCTGGGCCTTTCCGAGAGGACGACGTACGACTCCCGCAACAACCCGACCGAGCACGTGGACGGGCGCGGCAACGTGTGGAAGGACTCGTACAACGAGTTCAACGAGCTGGTGCGCAGCGTCGACGCCGAGGGCCACAGGATCACCCACGCGTACGACGCGCGGGGGCTGCGGGTCTCCACGACCGACCCGCGCGGCAAGGTGACCCGCTTCGAGTACCTGCCCGCCGGCAATGAGAACTCGGGCCTGTTGCGGGCGGTGGTCTCGCCGGAGGGCCGGCGCACCGAGGTGGGCCACGACCGCACCGGGCGGCGGACGTCGGTGACGGATCCGCGGGGCACCGTGGCGGGGGCGAACCGGGCGGCGTACACGACCACCTTCGCCTTCGACGCCGCCGACCACCAGACCGCGGTGCTGCAACCGGGCAAGCCGGCGGCGTGGCGTACCGGCTTCGACGAGGTGGGCCGGGTGGTGCGGCGGCAGACGCCGACCGGGGCGACGACGAACTACGCGTACTTCGCCAACGGCCTGCTGCAGTCGGTGGACGACTCCCGCCGGACCACGTCGTTCACCTACACCGACGCGGGGCGGCGGGCCTCGGCGCGGCAGCACCTGCGCCAGGGCCCCCACCTGGTCACCACGTACCGGTACAACCACAAGGGCCTGCTGTTCCAGGTGACCTCGCCGCGCGGCAACGCCCCCGGCGCCAACCCGGCCGAGTTCACCACCACCTACGTCTACGACGCCAACGACAACCCGGTGCAGATCCGGCGGCCGTACCCGGGCGGGGGCACCGTGACCCGCGACATCAAACCGGATGAGCTGGACCGCACAGTGTCCACGTTGGACGAGTTCAACAAGCCGTCGTCCTTCGGGCGGGACAACACCGGCAACGTCACCCACGCCACGGACACCCTGGGCCGCACCACCCGGATGGACTACGACCGCAACGGCCGGCAGAAGGGCATCACCGACCCGGACGGCAACACCACCCGGGTCGAGTACGACGAGGCCGGCAACAAGGTCAGGCAGACCTCGCCGGTGGGGGGCACGACCACGTGGACGTATGACGGAGATGGCCTGCTCACCTCGGTGACCGAGCCGCGCGGCAACGTGGCGGGCGCCGACCCGGCCCGGTTCACCACGCGGTTCGTCTACGACCGGGCCGGCAACCGGACCAGGGCCATCGACCCGCTGGGCAACACCACCACGCACACCTACGACGCGCACAACCGGCTGGTGGCCTCCACCGACGCCAAGGGCCGCACCACCCACTACACCTACCGGGCCGACGACCTGCCGCGCACCGTGCACACCCCGGACTCCCCGTACAGCCCGACCGACCCCACCCTGAGGTCGACGGTGTACGACTACGCCGACGACGGGCTGCTGGTCTCCGTGCGCGACCCGCTCGGGCGCTACACCCGTTTCGACTACGACGACGCCGGCCGGATCACCGCCACCGCCGACCCGCTGGCCCGGCGCACCGAGGTCACCTACGACGCCGAGAGCAACCCGACCAGCACGATCACCGTCAACGCCTCGGAGTGGCCGCCCCCGCAGGAGCGGGCCCGGCGCACCGTCGTCAACACCTACGACATCGCCGGCCGGCTCACCGAGCGCAAGCTCGGCTCGGCGGGTCCGACCTACACCTACGGCTACGACGCCAAGGACCGGCTCACCTCCTACGGCGACCCGGGCGGCCTGCGAAGGATCGACTACAACGACGAGGACGAGGTCACCCGGGCCGTGCGCAGCGAGCCCGGCCGCCCCGACGAGGTGTTCGGGTACGAGTACGACGCCCGGGGTAACGTCACCGAGCGCCGGTACCCCGACGGCACCCGCATCGACGCCCGGTACGACGCCGACAGTCGGCTCACCGAGCTGACCGCCTCCGGCGGCTCCGCCGGTGCGGCGGCCACCTGGCGGTTCGGCTACGACGTGGCGGGGCGGCGCACCAGCACCACGCTGCCCGCCGCCACCGGGCTGATCGAGCGGCGCGCCTACGACGACGCCGGTCGGTTGACCGGCATCGGCACCACCCGCGACCCGGCCGCCCCGGCGCGGGCGGGCGTGCAGGACCCGGTGTCGGCGTTCGCGCTGACCCTGGACGAGGTGGGCAACCCGACGCGGGTCGCCACCACCCGCGGCGGCGTCTCCGAGGCGGTCGCGTACGCCTACGACGCCGTCGACCGGGTCACCTCGGCCTGCTACGCGGCCACCAGCTGCGCCACCGGCAGCCCCAACGCCGGCCGCATCGACTACACCTACGACCTGCTCGGCAACCGCACGTCCCAGCGGCGGTCGGGCACGGCCGGCAACGACACCACCACCTACACCTACGACGCGGCCAGCCAGCTCACCCGGGCCACCGTCACCCGCCCGGGCAGCACCCAGACCACCACCTACGCCTACGACGTCCACGGCAACCAGACCGCCGCCGGCGCCGACCGGTTCGAGTACCACCTCGACAACAGCCTGGCCAAGGCCACCGTGTCCGGCCGGACCACCACGTTCGGCTACGACGGTGTCGGCCGGCGCGTGGCCGCCACCACCGGCACCGGGTCGCAGGCCACCACCCGCCGCTGGGCCTGGGACACCAACGGCTCCCTGCCCCAGATCGCCGTCGACACCCTGCACAACGCCACCGGGCAGGTCACCGAGCGGCGGGCGTTCGCCTACGGCCCGGACGACGAACCCCTCGCCCTGCTCGACCCCGCCCAGGGGGTGCACGCCTACACCCACGACTGGCTCGGCGGCGTGGCCACCATGCTCAACCCCGACGGCACGGTGGCCGAGGGCTACGACTACGACCCCTTCGGCAACCCGCGCACCGGGCCGACGCTGACCGGGCCAGCCGGTGGCCCCACCGCCAGCGGCCGGCAGGCCGCCGCGCCGGCCAACCCGATGCGCTACACCGGCGCGTACGCCGACGACAGCACCGGCCAGGGCAACTACCACCTACGCGCCCGCACCTACAACCCCGGCACCGGCCGGTTCACCAGCACCGACCCCATGCCCACCGGGCCGAGCGCCATCTCCCCGTACGTCTACGCCGCCAACAACCCCGTCGCGTTCACCGATCCGACCGGCGCCGTCCTCGACGCCGGTCGGATCGGTGAACGCGACGGGGTTGTTGGCGGCGTAGACGTACGGGG
>DATMJT010000272.1:0-6584 GCA_035553735.1 Pilimelia sp. | reverse complement strand
GGACTGCGGGCGGGGGAGGAGAAGCTGGTGTTCAACCGGTTCTGGCGGGCCGACCCGTCGCGGGCGCGGCAGACCGGTGGCACGGGTCTCGGGCTGTCGATCAGCCAGGAGGACGCGCGGCTGCACGGCGGCTGGCTGGAGGCGTGGGGGGCGCCGGGACGCGGGGCGCAGTTCCGCCTGACGCTGCCGCTGCGGGCCGGCGACCGCCTGATCAGCTCGCCGCTGCCGTTGGTGCCCCCGGATGCGCGGGCCGAGTCGCCGGTTGCGCGGGCGGAGCCCTCGGTTGCGCGGGCGGAGCCCTCGGATGCGCGGGCCGCGCCGCCGGACGGGCCGCCCGACGGGCCGCCGACCGCGGCGGCCGCCCCCGTGGCGGACCGGCCGCCGCCCCCGGCCTCCCGGCCGGCGCTGGCCGGGCCCTCAGGCGACGGAGGCGCGCCATGACCGGGGCGGCGCTCCGGGCGCTGCGGCGGGGGCTCGCCGCCCTGGTCGCGGCCGGACTGCTCGCCGGCTGCGGCGTACCGGGCGAGACCGACGTGGTCATCGAGGGGCCGGGGCAGCGGCCCGGGCGCGGCACGGTGGACGAGGGCGTGAGCGAGCCGCCGGGGCGTACCGCCGCGCGCACCGCCGCGGAGCTGGTCGACAACTTCCTCATGGCGGCGGCCGGGCCGCCCGACTCCGCCGCCGATCGGGTCCGCCCGTTCCTGCCGGACCACGCGAGCTGGCAGCCGGCGCGGGAGGTGCTGGTGGTCCGGGTCGACGCCGGCGGCCCGAGCATCACCCGGGGGCGCGACGGCTTCCACGTCGCCCTGGGCGTGACCCACCTGGGGGTGCTGACCCGCAGCGGCGCGGTGGAGCCCCTGCCGGACAGCCGGCGGGCGCGGGCCACCTACCGGTTCACGGTGGCCGAGCTGGAGCGCCCGACCGGGCTGTTCGTGATCAATCCGCCGCCCGTGCTGCTGCTGTCCGACGTGGCGCTGGACCGCTACTACGAGCAGCGGACGCTCTACTTCTGGTCCCGCACCGACCGGGCCACCCTGGTGCCGGACCTGCGCTACGTGCCGCGCCGGGTGCCCACCTCACAGCGCCCCACCGAGGTGATCCGGGCGCTGCTGGCCGGACCGGCGCAGTGGCTGGCGCCCGCGGTCGAGGCGCTGCCGGAGCGGGCCTCGCTGGTCGGCAACGTGCCGGATCCGGCCGGCGGCCAGTTCGTGGTGGAGCTGGCCAAGGCCGCCGACACCGGCAACGACCGGGACATCGACCGGCTGGCCGTGCAGCTGCGCTGGTCGCTGCGCCCGCGCGGCGGCGCGGACCCCGACCTCGAGCTGAAGATCGACCAAGTGCGGCGCCGCTACACCGGGACGGCCTACCTGGGTGCCAACGGCGCCTACCGAGCCGGGGTGGACCCCGAGCCGTTCTGCGTCCACCAGGGGCAGGTGCGCCGGCTGGGCAACCCGCCGAGCGGCGCCCCGCAGCTGGCGGACCTGCCGGCGGCGAGCAACACCGGGGTCCGCTCGGCCGCCCTGACCCGCCGCGACGGCGGCACCGTGGCGGCGCTGGTGCGCGGCGGGCCCGGGGGCCGCCCGGTGCTGGATGTGATCACGATGGCCGGTCCCGGCGGGGCGTCGGAGCGCCGGATCGTCTTCGACCGCCGGGTCCGCCAGCTCGGGCCGCCGGCCTGGCTGGCCGGGGGTCGGGTCGGGCTCATCGTCGCCGACGGCCGGGTCTACAGCTTCAGCGCGGAGCTGCCCGCCGCCCGCCCCCTGGACCTGCCCGGCGGCGTCACCGCGATCGCCGTGCCGCCGGACGGTCGCCGGCTGGCGTACCTGCGGTCCGGGCGGCTCTACGTGGCGGCCCTGGTGCGCGAGGACCCGGTGGTGAACGTCGGGCTGCCGCGCCCGGTGCCGACCTCGCTCGGCCGGCTCACCGGCGTGGGGTGGAGCCAGCAG
This sequence comes from Pilimelia sp., assembly GCA_035553735.1. Taxonomy (GTDB): domain Bacteria; phylum Actinomycetota; class Actinomycetes; order Mycobacteriales; family Micromonosporaceae; genus DATMJT01. The sequence goes on along the minus strand of DATMJT010000272.1, from coordinate 4,638 downwards.
GACTGGCTGGTGGTGGCCGGCAAGCGGGCGGACGGCCGGTTGGCGTTCGTCGACCTGACCGTCGACGGCGCCGTGGAGAGCGCGCAGCGGGGCCAGGGCCAGGGCACCGCCGACGTCAGCCACCTGGCCGCGGCGACGGACGACCCGACCGACGGCTCCGGCGCCGGACAGGTCATGTACGTCGCGAACCAGCTCGCGTACGTCCTGTTCAGCGACGAGAAGCAGCTCACGGCGGCCGATTTGGCCGGCGGCCAGCCGCAGGGCACCCCGGCCACGGGCGTGGACAGCCTCGCCGCGCCGTTCTTCGCGAGTTGAGCGGCCGGTGACCGACCGCTGGCGGGAGGCGCTCGCCGACCTCGCGGACCTGGTGCTGCCGGCCCGCTGCGTCGGCTGCGTGCGCGGCGGCGCGCTCATCCGGGGACTCTGCCCGGCCTGCGTGACGGAGCTGGAGGCGCTGTCGCCCGGGGCGGTCCGGCCGCACCCCGCGCCCGCCGGCCTGCCGCCGACCTGCGCGCTCGGCGGTTACGAGGGCGCGCTGCGCGGCGCCGTGCTGGCGTACAAGGAACAGGGCCGGCACCGGCTCGCCGGTCCGCTCGGCGCGCTGCTGGCCGAGGTGGTCGCGGCGGCCGTCGAGGCGCCCGGCGCCGGTGGGCCCGCCGGTCCGGTGCTGCTCGTCCCGGTGCCCAGCACGGCGCGGGCGGCCCGGGCCCGGCACGGCGACCACCTGGCCCGGCTCGCCCGGCACGCGGTTCGCCGGCTGCGCCGGGCCGGTCGGCCGGCGCTGCTGGCCCGGCCGCTGCGCGCGCGGCCGCGCGCCGACTCCGCCGGCCTGGGCGGCGCGGCGCGCGCCGCGTCGGCGGCGCACGCCTTCGCGCCGCACCCCCTGCGGCTGCCGGCGGCCCGCCGCCGCGCCGCCGATGCCGCGGCGGTCGTGGTGCTGGACGACGTGATCACCACCGGCGCGACGCTGGCCGCCGTGACCCGGGCACTGGGCGAGGCCGGCATCGAGGTCGCCGCCGCGGCGGTGCTGGCCGCCACCCGCCGTCGCCGGCCGCCCGGGCCGCCCGCGGCGGGGGCGTGGCGGCGCAGATCGGAATTCGTCCCAACGGGTCGTGATCCGGGGATGACGGGAGCCGGTCCGGAGGGCTAGCGTCAGACGTACGGGGTATGACGGGTCGGTGCGGCGAACCCGGTCGCCGCACCCCACCGCAGGGCGACGCCCGGAAAGGAGCGCCGGGGCACGAGTGTGGTCGCGCGCCACGGGGGAGCACCCCGGGGGAGGCTGGCCGACGGCCGTGAGACTCAATCTCGACCCATCGCAGCCACCGGCCGGTGCCGGTGGCGCCGCCAATCGGACGACCGTTGGGGGAGGTCACGTGGATATCGTCGTCAAGGGCCGCAACGTTGAGGTGCCTGACCATTACCGAGTGCACGTAGCCGACAAGCTACACAAGATCGAACGTTACGATCACAAGCTGATCCGCGTCGATGTGGAACTCTTCCACGAGCGCAATCCTCGGCAGTCGGACCACTGCCAGCGCGTGGAGATCACCTGTGTGTCCCGTGGGCCCGTGATCCGGGCCGAGGCACGGGCGAAAGACTTCTACACCGCGCTCGACACCGCGATCGCGAAGCTCGACACCCGGCTGCGTCGCGCCGCCGACCGACGGCGCGTGCACCGCGGCCGGCACGCTCCCCTCTCCGTCGCCGCGGCCACCGCACCGCTGGCGCCCACGCTGTTCGCCCAGCCGGACGACGGCTCCGCGGCCTCGGGCAACGGCCGGACCGCCACGGCGGCGTACGCCGCGGAGGAGTACGACGACCAGCCCTGGCACCTGGTCCGCGAGAAGGAGCACTCCGGGGAGCCGATGACCGTCGACGACGCGCTCTTCCAGATGGAGCTCATCGGGCACGACTTCTACCTGTTCCTGGACAAGGAGACCGGTAGGCCCAGCGTGGTCTACCGCCGTCGGGGCTACGACTACGGCCTGATCTCCCTGGCCGCCTGACCCGCCCGGCGGCCGGTCCGGGCACCGGACCGGCCGCCGGGGCGCACGCCATCCCCGCCTGCGCGGCGGGCGCGTGTGCGCGAGCCCGGTGCCCAGGGTCCTACCGGTGTGCCGTTCGCGGTTGCCCGCCGTGCTCGTGGTTCCCTCGCCGTGCTCGTGGTTCGCCCGCTCACGCCGGCTCGCCGCCGGGGGCCAGGTCGGCCGGCAGCAGGGCGAACAGCACGTCGTCCAGCCGCTCCCCGGCCTGCCACGGCAGCCGGCCGCGCAGCAGGCCCTCCCGGCGGAATCCCGCCCGCTGGAGTACCCGCTGCGACCGCGCGTTGTCGGGCTTGGTGCCGGCGGTCAGCCGCGCCACCCCCACCTCGTCGAACGCCCACCGGCACAGCAGGCGCAGCGCCCGGGTCGCGTACCCGCGGCCGCGCCAGGCGGGAAGCATGGAGTAGCCGACCATGGCCGTTCCGATCAGCGGCTCCTGGTAGTACAGGCCGAGCTCGCCGGCCGGCGCGCCGGTCCCCGCGTCGACGATCACCAGATCGGCGCGCTCCCCGGCCAGCCAGCGCGACGCCGCCCGCGCGGCGCGCAGCGCCGTCTCGGCGGGGGTGGGCGCGACCGGCGGGACGCTGGATGCCACCACGTCCGGCAGGCCGTGCAGCGCGTGCAGGAAGTCGGCGTCGTCCGGGCCGACCGGCCGCAGCGCCACCACGCCGTCGGCCAGTCCGCCCCCCGGCAGGTCGGGCAGCAGCCGGGGGCTGGGACCGGGCGGGTCGCCGGCCAGCCGGACCCAGGCGATGAGGTCGTAGCGCTGGCCGTCCGGGTGAACGACCGCGCCCCGGCGTACCCCCTCGCGCTGGAAGCCGGCGGCCAGCGCCACCCGCTGGCTGGCCGTGTTCTCCGGCTCGGTGAGCAGCTCCAGGCGTCCGAAGCCGCGGGCGAACGCCCAGGTGGCCAGGGTGCGGGTCGCCGCCGTGGCCACGCCCCGGCGGCGGGCCCGCGGAACGACCCAGAAGCCGACCTCGGCCTGGGCGCGCTCGGGCACCACGCGGCCGACGCTGGCGCCGCCGAGCAGCCGGTCGGAGTCCGGGTCGGCGATCGCGTAGGCCGCGCCGCCGCCCGCCCAGGCCGCCGCGGCGCCCTCCGCCACCCACCGCCGCGCGTCGGCGTGCGTGTAGGGCCGGGGCAGCGTCGGCACGAAGCGCTGAGTGACGGGATCGGTGCACCCGGCGACCAGCTCGTCGAGGTCCGCCTCCTGGAAGGGCCGCAGCCGGACCCCGTTGCCGTCCACGATCTGCTCCGGCGACGCGGCCAGGTATCCGGCCGGCAGGGCCTCGCCCGGCACCGCGCCCATGGTCCGCCCGCTCACGTCGCCGGTCCGGTGGCCGGTGCGGCGGGGATGGGATCGGTGGCCAGCCGCGCGCCGAGCAGGCAGTCGCGCCGCTCGTCCCGGTAGACCAGGCGGGCGCGGCAGGTGCCCTCCAGGGTGAACCCGGCCTTCTCGGCAGCCCGTCGGGAGGCGTCGTTGCCCAGGTAGGCACGCCACTCCACGCGCACGACCCCCAGCGCCGCGAAGGCCCACCGGCACAGCGCGTCCAGGGCCGCCGGTACGTAGCCGCGGCCCCGGGCCGCGGGGGCGGCGAGGAAACCGACATCGGCGCGGGCCGGGTCGGTGCCGTGCAGGCGCAGCTCCATGCCGCCCACGTACCGGTCCGCCGCGTCGGCCAGCACGTACGTGACGCCCTCGCCGCGGGCCCAGCGCTGCGGGGCGTGCTCCTGCACCCAGAGTTGCGCGTGGTGCCGCTGGTACGGCCGCGGCAGCGGGATCCAGCGGTGCGCCTCCGGGTCCTGGCAGGCCGCGACGATCGCGTCGAGGTCGGCCTCGCCGGGCGGGCGCAGCCACACCGGCCCGCCGGGTGCGCGGGCGGACAGCCGCGGGCAGTCCCCGGCGAACACCGCCGCCTGCCGGGCGGCCAGCGACCCCGGCCCGGCCGGGAGGTCGTCGCCCCCGGCGGCCAGCTCGTGGCGCCGCAGGGAGCCCACCCAGGCCGGCACGTAGCCGCCGTCGGCGCGGCGGGCGCCGTCCCGGACCACCCCGTCCACCCGTACGCCCAGCCGCAGGGCGACCTGCCGGGAGGCGTGGTTGCCCACCTCGGCCCGCCAGCGCAGGTGGTCCAGGTCCAGCACCGTGAACGCCCAGCCGGCCAGCGCCCGGGCGGCCCGCAGCGCCACGCCCCGCCCGCGGGCCGCCGGCACCGTCCAGTAGCCCAGCTCCGCGGTGCGGCCCGGGCGGTCGATTCCGACCAGGCCGCACGCGCCGAGCAGCGCTCCGCCGGCGGCGTCGCACACCGCCAGGTGCACGGCGCTGCCGTCGGCCAGCGCGGCGGGGGCCAGTCTCCCGACGAACTCGTCGGCGTGCGCGCGGGTGTACGGCGAGGGCACGGTCGTCCACCGCTGGATGGCCGGGTCCTGGCACGCGGCGTGGACGCTCTCGGCGTCGCCGGGCCGCCAGCCGCGCAGCAGCAGGTCCCCGACGGCGATCTCCACGGGCTCCATCCGGTCATCCTGCACCGACCGCGCCGCACACCCAACTCGATTGGCGGCCCGCCGGCGTGCCGGGCGACGGCGGGCCCAGCAG
>DATMJT010000271.1:0-5500 GCA_035553735.1 Pilimelia sp. | reverse complement strand
GCACACGGTGCTGCTGCAGCCGGGCAGGTCCTTCCACACCCACCGGGGCATCCTGGCCCACGACGACCTCATCGGGCTGCCCGACGGCAGTGTGGTGACCTCCAGCGGCGGGACCGCGTACCTGGCGCTGCGTCCGCTGCTGGCCGACTACGTGTTGTCGATGCCGCGCGGCGCCCAGGTGATCTATCCGAAGGACGCCGCACAGATCGTGGCCCTGGGCGACGTGTTCCCCGGCGCCCGGGTGCTGGAGGCCGGGGCGGGCTCCGGGGCGCTGGCCTGCTGGCTGCTGCGGGCCGTCGGCGCCGACGGCGAGCTGCACTCCTACGAGCTGCGGGAGGACTTCGCGGCCATCGCGCGACGCAACGTCGAGGCGTTCTTCGGCGGGCCGCACCCGGCGTGGCGGCTGCACGTCGGCGACGTCGCCCGGTGCCCCGACTCCGGGTTCGACCGGATCATTCTCGATATGCTCGCCCCGTGGGAAGCGCTGGACCTGGTCGAGCGGGCGCTGGTGCCCGGCGGCGTGTTCATCGGCTACGTGGCGACCACGCCGCAGTTGTCCGAGCTGGTGGAGGCGCTACGCGAGCGGGGCGGTTTCACCGAGCCCCGGGCCTGGGAGTCCCTGGTGCGCGACTGGCACGCCGACGGGCTGGCGGTCCGGCCGGACCACCGGATGATCGCGCACACCGCGTTCCTGGTCTCCGCCCGCCGGCTGGCGCCCGGGGTGACGGCGCCGCCGCGGCGGCGCAAGCCGAGCAAGGGCGCGGAGGCCTACGCCGCCCGCCGCGCCGGTGCCCCGCCCGGACGCCCGGCCGACGCCGCCGCGCCGCCCGACTCGGCCTCGTCGGTGAGCCCGGCGCCGCCCGCCGGCGGGCAGGGGTGACGGTGGCGCGATGAGCCGGCCCTCGTTCGGTGGCGGCGAGCTGCCCGCGGTGTTCCCGGACTGGTCGCCGTACCAGGACCTCGACTCGGCCGCGCGCGCCTACCTGCGCGACCCGGAGGTGGCGCTGGAGGCGCTCGGCGGGGTGCTTCGCGGCTCGAGTGTGCTGTGCTTCACGCTGGAGCGCTTCGTCAACGACGTCAACGGGGTGTGGCAGGAGGTCGTCATCTGCGACGGCAGCCGCCTGGTGCTGTGGCACGGCGAGGACGTGGCGCCCGGCGACGGCCCGCCGGGTTCGATGACCTCCTCGCTGCGGGTGGTGCCGCTGTCCACGGTGACCGAGGTGGGCTGCCGCCGGCGCCTCACCCGCACCCCCGGGGGTCAGGCCCGGGTCGACAGCGTCGACGTGTACCTGCTGCTCAGCTCCCTGGACGAGGCCGCCTCGGGCGTCACCGACGACCATGCCGGCGTACGCCACGACGCGCTGCGGTTCGGCAAGACGCTGGACGACGGCGGCGCCGGCCAGATCGCCCGGCTGGAGGAGTTCGCCCGGGTGGTGGCGTCGCTGGTCGGTCGGCCGCTGCTGTGACTCACGCGGTGGCCGGGGTCGCCTCCGGCCCGGCCACCTCCGGCCCGGCCACCTCCGGCCCGGCCACCTCCGCGCCGTCGGCCGCCCGCACGACGTGGATGCACTCCCCGGGGCAGTCGCGCGCCGCGTCGACCACGTCCAGCCGCAGCCGGGCCGGCACGTCGACGCGCTCGCCGGGGCGGGTCAGCAGTTCGCCGTCGGGGCCCTTGACATAGGCCAGGCCGTCGATGTCGAACTCGAACACCTCCGGGGCGTACTGCACGCACAGCCCGTCGCCGGTGCACAGGTCCTGATCGACCCAGACCCGCAGTTCGTCGTCCCCGGCGGACATTCCGGCCTCCCGTTTCCGGCTCGGCGTCGCGGGCGGGCGCCCGCCCGCTTGCGACCGTACCCGAGCGGCCGGCGGCGGCGGGCGGCGGCCGCGGCGCCGGCTGGCGGGCCCCTATCCGGTGGCCGGCGCCCCTCGCGCCGGCCACCCGGGTCGGGTGCCCGACCTGCCGGTTCTGCCGGCCCGACCCCTCCGCCGGGCCGGGGGGCCCGTCGGGCATTCCCGATCAACGTTCGGTGTCCGGGGTGTCGGGACGGGCCGCGGGGGCCCGGCAACGGCTAGTGTTAGACCACGACGTTCGAGCCCAGGGGAGGTGGGACGTGGCACGCAGCGATGACGCGGATGCGCGCGCCGCACGGTGGGAGAAGGAGGCCCACGATCTCTCCGCCCAGGTCGCATTCCTCCAGGAGGAACTCGCCCTGGTCAGGCGCAAGCTGACCGAGAGCCCCCGACACGTCCGGCAACTGGAGGAGCGGCTCGCCGCGACCCAGGCCCAGCTGGCGCGGCTCACCGACAACAACGAGCGGCTCGTGGCCACCCTCAAGGAGGCCCGGACCCAGATCATCACCCTCAAGGAGGAGATCGACCGGCTGGCGCAGCCGCCCAGCGGGTACGGCGTCTTCCTGGCCCGTCACGACGACGGCACCGTCGACGTGTTCACCGGCGGCCGCAAGCTGCGGGTGGCCGTGTCCCCGTCGGTGGACGCGGGGGAGTTGCGTCGGGGCCAGGAGGTCCTGCTCAACGACGCGCTCAACATCGTGGCCGCGCTCGGCTACGAGCGGGTCGGCGAGGTGGCCATGCTCAAGGAGATCCTCTCCGGCGGCGACCGGGCCCTGGTGATCTCGCACGCCGACGAGGAGCGGATCGTCCACCTGGCCGACTCGCTCGTCGACGCCCCGCTGCGGGCCGGCGACTCGCTCATGATCGAGCCGCGCTCGGCGTACGCGTACGAGCGGATTCCCAAGAGCGAGGTCGAGGAGCTGGTGCTGGAGGAGGTGCCGGACGTCGACTACACCGACATCGGCGGCCTGCACTCCCAGATCGAGCAGATCCGCGACGCCGTCGAGCTGCCCTTCCTGCACGCCGACCTGTTCCGCGAGCACCAGCTGCGCCCGCCGAAGGGCATCCTGCTGTACGGGCCGCCCGGCTGCGGCAAGACCCTGATCGCCAAGGCGGTGGCCAACTCCCTGGCCAAGAAGATCGCCGAGCGCCGTGGCGAGGAGAAGCACACCAGCTTCTTCCTCAACATTAAGGGCCCGGAGCTGCTCAACAAGTACGTCGGCGAGACGGAGCGGCACATCCGTCTGATCTTCCAGCGGGCCCGGGAGAAGGCCGGCGAGGGCACGCCGGTGATCGTCTTCTTCGACGAGATGGACTCGGTCTTCCGCACCCGCGGCTCCGGCGTCTCCTCCGACGTGGAGAACACGATCGTCCCGCAGCTGCTGTCCGAGATCGACGGTGTGGAGGGGCTGGAGAACGTCATCGTCATCGGCGCCTCCAACCGCGAGGACATGATCGACCCGGCGATCCTGCGACCGGGCCGGCTGGACGTGAAGATCAAGATCGAGCGGCCGGACGCCGAGGCCGCCAAGGACATCTTCTCCAAGTACATCCGCACGGACCTGCCGCTGCACGCCGACGACCTGGCCGAGCACGGCAACGACCCGAAGGCCACGGTCGCGGCGATGATCGAGGCCGTGGTGCTGCGGATGTACTCCGAGACGGAGGAGAACCGGTTCCTGGAGGTGACCTACGCCAACGGGGACAAGGAGGTCCTGTACTTCAAGGACTTCAACTCCGGTGCCATGATCCAGAACATCGTGGACCGGGGCAAGAAGATGGCGATCAAGGAGTTCCTCTCCTCGGGCCGCAAGGGCCTGCGGCTGCAGCACCTGCTGGACGCCTGCGTGGACGAGTTCCGCGAGAACGAGGACCTGCCCAACACGACCAACCCCGACGACTGGGCCCGGATCTCCGGCAAGAAGGGCGAGCGGATCGTCTACATCCGCACGCTGGTCTCCGGCGGCAAGGGCACCGAGGCCGGTCGGTCGATCGACACGGTCAGCAACACCGGCCAGTACCTGTAGGCACCCGGCGGCGGGGCGGCGCGTCTGCGCGCCGCCCCGCCGCCGCCTGCGGTGCACCGGACCGGCCGCGGGAATCCGGCCGCCCGCCGGCGACCGGCAAGGGGCCGGAGAGCCCCGCGCCGCCGCGTCCGTGCCCGTTGCGGACGGGGTCGCGCGGTGCGCCGCCCGCGCGCCGGCGGCCCCGCGCGGTCTACGCTCGACTCATGGGGCACGGGTGCGAGGCGCGCACGGTGTGGAACGCGACGGGCAGAGGTGGGTCGGCGGCATGACGGTCCTGCGAATCATGGGCACCGAGGTGGAGTACGGGATCTCCGTGCCCGGGCAGCCGGGTGCCAATCCCATGGTCACCTCCTCACAGATCGTCAACGCGTACGGGGCGCGGCCCGAGCTGAACCGCGGCGGCCGGGCCCGGTGGGACTACGAGGAGGAGTCGCCGCTGCGCGACGCCCGGGGCTTCACCTACTCGGGCGCGGCGTACGACCCGGCCGAGGCGCTGGCGGACGAGGACCTGGGGCTGGCCAACGTCATCCTCACCAACGGCGCCCGGCTCTACGTCGACCACGCCCACCCGGAGTACTCGACCCCCGAGGTGACCAACCCGCGGGACCTGGTGCGCTGGGACAAGTCCGGGGAGCTGGTGATGGCCGAGGCGGCCCGGCGCGCGGCCACCATCCCGGGCACCCAGCCCATCCAGCTGTACAAGAACAACACCGACAACAAGGGTGCCAGCTACGGCGCGCACGAGAACTACCTGATGCGCCGGCAGACGCCGTTCGCCGACATCGTGGCGTACCTCACCCCGTTCTTCGTCACCCGGCAGGTGGTCTGCGGGGCCGGTCGGGTGGGCATCGGCCAGGACGGCGCGCAGTCGGGCTTCCAGATCTCGCAGCGGGCCGACTTCTTCGAGGTCGAGGTGGGCCTGGAGACCACCCTGAAGCGGCCGATCATCAACACCCGCGACGAGCCGCACGCCGACGCGGACAAGTACCGGCGGCTGCACGTCATCATCGGCGACGCGAACCTGTCGGAGATCTCCACCTACCTGAAGGTGGGCACCACGGCGCTGATCCTCACCATGATCGAGGAGAAGGCGTTGACCGGCGACCTCGGCATCGCCGACCCGGTCGGCGAGCTGCGCGCGGTCAGCCACGACCCTTCCCTGCGGCACCTGCTGCGGCTGCGCGACGGCCGCCGGCTGACCGCCCTGGACCTGCAGTGGGCCTACCTGGAGCGGGCGCGCTCCTTTGTGGAGTCGCGGTACGGCTCCGACGTGGACGAGATGACCGCCGACGTGCTGGACCGCTGGGAGGGCGTGCTGGACCGGCTCGGCCGCGACCCGATGCTGTGCGCCGACGAGCTGGACTGGGTGGCCAAGCTGCGGCTGCTGGAGGGCTACCGGGAGCGGGAGAAGCTCGGCTGGTCCTCGCACAAGCTCCAGCTGGTGGACCTGCAGTACGCCGACGTGCGCCCCGAGAAGGGCCTCTACCACCGGCTGGTGGCCCGCGGGGCGATGAAGACCCTGCTGGCCCCGGAGCTGCCGCGCGCGGCGATGGTGGACCCGCCGGAGGACACCCGGGCCTACTTCCGGGGCCGCTGCCTGGCGCAGTACCCCTCCGAGG
>DATMJT010000270.1:0-3196 GCA_035553735.1 Pilimelia sp. | reverse complement strand
GGCCGCACCCCACCTGGCTCGCGGACCGGGAGCCGATCGACCGGTACGCCGACGCGCCCGACCGCTCCGGCACCGTGGCGCGCCAGGCGGGCCCGCACCGCCGCGACCCGGCCGCTGACCGGCACCCGGCCCCGTCGCCGGTGGGGCCCGGCGCCGCGCGGCCGGTGTCCGGCGGGCGGCTGGTGGACGCGGTCACGGGCGCCAAGCGCGGACCCACGTCGCGGCACCGGTCCGGGTCCGCGGACGAGGAGGCGGAGTCCGACCCCGGCGGCTACCTGGCGGCCACGCTCTACACCGTCATGTGGTACGCGGTGCCGATGGTGCTCTGGGTGCTCTACGGCGTGACGCTCAACCGCGAGGCCGCCGCCGCCAGCTGCACCGACGAGCTGCTGCCCTGCGAGCCACCGCGCAGCGGCGTGCTGGACCACGTGTGGGAGAAGCTGCCCGTGCTGGGGGCCACGCTGGCCGTGAGCGTGCTGGTCGCCCTGCTGCTGCGCCGGCTCAGCGGCACCTGGAAGGCGACGACCGTGGGCTTCGCGGCCGCCGCCGTGGGCGGCGGGCTCGCCACCGTCGGGTTCTCGGTCATCACGGGGCAGCCGCTCGGCTGAGGCCGGTCCGCCACCGGGGACGCTGACCGCCGCAGGCGCGCCCGACAACTGCCGCGGCCCCCGGACCGGCTGGTCCGGGGGCCGCAACGGACGGTCGCGGTGGGGGCCTACTTGGCCTTGACCACGTTGAGCGAGAACTTGGCGACCACCTCGGGGTGCAGCTTCACCTGCACCTGGTAGGCGCCGACGGACTTGATCGTGCCCGGCAGCTCCAGCCGACGCCGGTCGAGCGACGGCCCGCCGGCGGCCTTCACCGCGTCCACGACCTCGGCGGCGGTGACCGAGCCGAACAGTCGGCCGCCGTCGCCGGCCCGGGCGCTGAGGTTGATCTTCAGCCCCTCGAGCTGGCCCTTGACCTCCGTCGCCTGGCCGAGATCCCGGATCTCCCGCGCCGAGCGGGCGCGCCGGATCACGGCCACCTGCTTCTCCGCGCCCTTCGACCAGTTGATGGCGAAGCCCTGCGGCAGCAGGTAGTTGCGGGCGTAGCCGTCCTTGACCTCGACCACGTCGCCGGGGGTGCCGAGGCCGGACACCTCCTGAGTGAGGATGATCTTCATGTCCGCACCTCCCCTCAGCGGGCCGTCGTGGTGTACGGCAGGAGCGCCATCTCGCGGGCGTTCTTGACCGCCCGCGCGATCTGCCGCTGCTGCTGGGAGGTCACCCCGGTCACCCGCCGCGCGCGGATCTTGCCGCGGTCGGAGATGAACTTCCGCAGCAGGGCGGTGTCCTTGTAGTCGATGTAGGTGACCCCGTCCTTGTCGAGCGGGTTCACCTTCTTCTTGGGCTTGCGTAGCGCCGCAGCCTTTGCCATTGATCGTGCTCCAGAGTGCGATCCGCGAGCTGACGCCCGCATCAGAACGGAGGCTCTTCGTCGAAGTTGCCCCCCGGACGGGTGCCCGAGGAACCGCCGGCCGGGGCCGCGGTGGCCCAGGGGTCGTCGAAGCCGCCTCCGCCGCCCTGGCCGCCGCCGCCGGAGGCACCGAAGCCGCCGCCGCCGGAGCGCGACATCTTCTGCACCTTCGCCGTGGCGTACCGCAGCGACGGGCCGATCTCGTCGACCTCCAGCTCGATGACGGTGCGCTTCTCTCCCTCGCGGGTCTCGTACGACCGCTGCCGCAGCCGGCCCGAGACGATGACCCGGCTGCCCCGCTGGAGCGACTCGGCGACGTTCTCCGCCGCCTGGCGCCACACGGTGCAGCTGAGGAACAGTGGCTCGCCGTCCTTCCACTCGCCGGACGCCTTGTCCAGGAAGCGGGGCGTCGAGGCGACCCGGAACTTGGCAACGGCGGCGCCCGACGGGGTGAATCGCAGCTCCGGATCATCGGTCAGGTTGCCGATGACCGTGATGGTGGTGTCTCCTGCCATGGTCACAAACTCCTCGCGCGCTCGCCCACCGCCTGCCGGTCAGGCTGTCACAGCCCACCGACAGGCACGGGCGAGGCAGGTCCGGGGGAACTGCCGGGACGTCAGCGGACGTCCGGCCGGATGACCTTCGTACGCAGCACCGACTCGTTGAGTCGCAGCTGCCGATCCAGCTCGGCCACGGCCGCAGGCGGGGCCTGCAGGTCGATGACGGCGTAGATGCCCTCGGCCTTCTTGTTGATCTCGAACGAGAGCCGGCGCCGGCCCCACACGTCGAGCTTCTCCACCGAGCCGCCCGCGGTGCGGATCACGTTCAGGTACGTGTCGAGCGACGGTGCGACGGTGCGCTCCTCGAGGTTGGGATCGAGGATCACCATGACTTCGTAATGACGCAAGACGTTCTCACCTCCTATGGGCTGACGGCCACGGTCTCTCCGTGGCAGGAGGTCCAGCGTCGTCCGCCGGCGCGTGGGCCGGTGCGACCGGCCGGAACCGGGTCGGGCCGTGCGCGGGCGAACCGGACCAGGATACTCGCCCCGGCGGACCCGTCGGCGCGGCACCCCGGCCGGCGCCGCACCGCGGCCCGAGGCGGCGTGCCGAGGTGCGGGAGCCCGGCCCGAGGCGGCACTGCCGCCGGCGTCACAGCCCGGCCCGAGGCGGCACTGCCGAGATGCGGCAGGCCCGGCCGGGGCGGCACCGCCCCCCGGCGCGGACCCGGATACGGCAGGACGGGCCCCCCGGTCGGGGGGCCCGTCCTGTGATGAGCCGCGGGGCGCGTTGTCCGCATTCCTTGGGTGGGACCTGGGGAGGAACGACCACACCGACGAGGTTGGACCAGAGGCGCCCCGCGGAGCCTGTGGCACAGTCTACGCGAGACTTGCCCGTCTTGCACGTTGAGAGAGAATAACACGGATCGCACCAGTTGATACGCCCAGGACGCAGATTGTCGCAATTGCCGCGAGAAGGCCGACCGGCCCGCGCTCGGTCAGCGGCTCGACCGACGACAGCGGCTCGGCGGCCAGCTCGGGCGCGGGAGGCGCCGGGTCGGTCAGCTCGACGTCGGCGGGCCCGCCCGCGTCCGGGGCGGTCGACGGGCCCCCGTCGTCGTCCGGGGAGGCGGTGGGCGCGGGCGTCCGGCCGCGCGGTGCGGCGGTGGCGCCCGGGGCCACGGCGCCCGGTGCCGCCGTGCGCCGCCCGTCCGGCGCCGCCGGTGCCGGCGCGGGGCC
>DATMJT010000269.1:0-2399 GCA_035553735.1 Pilimelia sp. | reverse complement strand
CGGCTGATACACCGCCTATAGGGGTCCGCGGTCGCGGCGACCGGTGGGCGCAGCGTGGAGCTGTCGTCTTCACGGGAGGTGGTGGTCTTGTCGCGTTTCGTTGGTGGTGAGTTGCAGGCGCGGTTCATGGCGCGGGTTCGGGGTGTGGACCCTGCGGCGTGTCTGGTGGTGCCCGTCGATGTCGGGAAGTGGTCGGCCATGGCGTTGGTCGCGGACCATCACGGCGAGATCGTCGTTGCGCCGTTCGAGTTCCGGCTCGACGAGCTCGGTGTTCGGCAGTTGCTGTCGGTGATCGAGGCGCAGGTCGCTGACTGTCAGGCGGTCGTGTGCCGGGTCGGTGTGGAGGCAGCCGGGCACTACCACCGGACGGTGGTCGCCCGGCTGCGGGCGGCCGGGGTCGAGGTCGTCGAGCTGAACCCGGCGCAGGTCAAGGAGGCCCGGGCCCAGCAGCTGCTGCGTCGACTCAAGAGCGACGAGCGGGATCTCGGCGCGATGGCCGAGTTGATGATCCGGGGCGCGGGTCGGCTGCCCCAGGTCCGTGATGACGCGCTGGCCTCGCAGGTGGCGTGGGTCGCGCACCGCCGCCGGAAGGTCGCCGCGCATGTCGCGCTGTCGAATCAGATCCAGGGCCATCTGGACCTGGTGTTTCCGGGTCTGGGTGCGTGCTTCGACGGGATCCTGACCACCAAGGTGGGCCGGGTCCTGGTGCGCGACTTGGCCGACCCCGACCGGATGCGCCGTCTCGGCGTCGAGGGCCTCGTCGGCTTCGTTGGCCGCCGTGGCGTGCAGCTGCGACGCCCGAAGGCCGAGCAGCTCCTCGAGGCCGCCCGGGTCGCTCTGCGTCTCCCGCCGGCAGAACGAAAGCCCATCGCAGCGTTGCTGGCCGCGGATGTCGCGCTGCTCGATGCGCTGGATCGAGAGATCGACCGGGCCGCAGCCACCCTCGCCGAGGTGCTCGCTTCGACCCCGGCCGGTGTCCTCACCTCCCTGCCCGGGATCGGGATCGTGCGGGCCAGCGCCTACGGCGCTGCCATTGGTGACCCGGACCGGTTCCCCAACGCCGCTGCGGCCTATCGGGCCTCCGGACTCGTCCCGACCGAGTACTCCTCGGCCGGGCGCAGCCGCGGCGGACAACACATCAGCCGCGAAGGATCCGTCGAGCTCCGCGCCGCCATCATCGAGCTCGGCCGAGGCCTCGCCAACCACGACGCCGACTTCGCCGCCTACCGGCAGCGGCTGCGCTCCGCCGGCAAGCGACCAATGGTTGCGGCAGTCGCAGTCGGGCACCGGGCCCACCGGCTCGCGTTCGCGATGCTCCGCAGCCAACAGCCCTACGACTCGAACCGATGGGCCTCCGCAGTGGCGGACGGGCCCGTCATGGCGAAGACCGGAGGCCGGCCCACCAGAACGACGTGACCCGTCCGCCGGCATCAACGATGACCGGCATGACCGCAGCGAACAACCCTCGCCGCTCGGCGAGCTCGATGGCAGGGGCCGGGAACGACGTCGTTCCGGCTATGCAGCCCGGACCGGGACTGCGCCGCTAGCAAGACGCCCGGCCCCTCCCAACGAGCGAGTGCGAACGTGGTTGCCTGAGCCGCCCGAGAACGAGCTCGCGTAGGTCAGCGAGCACCGCAGGGAAGCCATCGACTCACCAGCAGCGAGGACCCCCGACCGCCGCAGGCCAACCCTGCCCTAACCCAACACGCCCCACCAAGCCCTTGACTCGAGGAACGGTTGCTAGCGAAGGCCACGCGTGTCGGAGACGGGCGGCTCGAACGACGTTCCTCTTCACGCCGCGGTCGCGGGCGCCATCGTCAACGCCCGAACCTAGGCTGATCCGATGCACGAGCTCCGACCCCAATGGATTGGTGACTATCCCTTGGCTGTAGAGGCGAACAGGTGTTCTATATGGGGGTGACAGGCTGGCTAGAAGAACAAGCCCAGATATCGGGCCACCACGCCCACCTCACGACGGATCGAGCGAAGGCTAAGGATGACCCCTATTGGCCGCTGCCCTTCTGCCTTGATGACTACCGCTCCGGTGAGATCGAGGTCCACGAACACGTTCGGATCTGGTCGGGTCAGGATGACCCGAAGGATTGGTGTGCCGTCTTCGTATGTGCCGGAGTTCCAGAGGGCCTGGTAGGTGCCGGGGTCGGCACCGATTTCCAAGCGGTCGGGTGCGCCCGCGATGGGGCTGAGTACGGCCAGCCGATGCTTGTCGATGTCGTTCAACTGGGAGAGCCACCAGAGAGGTTGCCAGCCGGACTTGTGCGTTCGGTTGTACGGCTGCGTTCGCTCGACCGCTGCCTGCACCGCGACGGGAAGGGTGTTGAGCCGTCGTTTGCGCGCGGCGTTGAACTTGTCTCGGTCGGTCGTGATGGGGAACGCGAGGT
>DATMJT010000268.1:0-2835 GCA_035553735.1 Pilimelia sp. | reverse complement strand
CGTTCCTGCTGAGTTCCGGCCTCACCGCGCGTTCCGGTCGGAAGTTCGCGCCGCCACCGCGTAGGCTCCCCGAGTGATTGACGAGCAGACGGACAAGCGCCGCAACTCCTTCTGGCGCGAGCTACCCATCCTGCTGGGCGTGGCCATCCTCGTCGCGGTGGTCGTGCGGGCCTTCGTCCTCCAGACCTTCTACATCCCGTCGCCGTCGATGGAGCACACTCTCGACATCAACGACCGGGTGCTCGTCAACAAGCTGGTGTACGACTTCCGGTCGCCCGCCCGGGGCGAGATCGTGGTCTTCAAGGCGCCGGCGGAGTGGCGGAACAGCCCGGAGGGCGAGGACTTCATCAAGCGGGTGATCGGCGTGGGCGGCGACCGCGTGGTGTGCTGCGACGCGCGGAACCGGCTCGTGGTCAACGGGGTGGCGCTGGACGAGCCGTACCTCTACTCGGCGAACGGCACCACCGATCCCGCGGCGGACCAGGAGTTCGACATCGTCGTGCCACCCGGGCGGCTGTGGGTGATGGGCGACCACCGCACGGCCTCGGGCGACTCCCTGGAGCACTGGGAGCAGTCGGCCCGCAACCTCACCATCGCCACGATCCCCGAGGACGCCGTGGTGGGCCGGGCGTTCGTCGTCTTCTGGCCGGTGAACCGGGCGAAGTGGCTGTCGGTGCCCGACACGTTCGACGTGATCCCCGACCGGCCGCGCGGCTGACCCCACGCGCCCGGTCCGGCACGGCGGCTAGGCTGGGCGCACGATGGACCCCATAATCCGGCGCGCCGCCCGGGTGCTGCTCGTCGACGGCGCCGACCGCCTGCTGATGTTCTCCGGCCGCGACCCGGCCCGCCCGGCGCACCGGTACTGGTTCACCGTCGGCGGCGGGCTGGAGCCCGGCGAGGCCCCGGCCGCGGGCGCGGCGCGGGAGCTGGCCGAGGAGACCGGGCTGCGGGTGCCGGCCGCGGCGTTCGGTGCGCCGGTGTGGCGCGAGGAGACCTCGTTTCCCTTCGACGGCCGGTGGTACCGGCAGGAGCAGCACTTCTTCCTGCTCCGGGTGGACGCCTGGGAGGTCGACACGGCCGGGCACGACGCGGTCGAGCGGCGGTCCATCGACGGCCACCGGTGGTGGACGCGCCCGGAGCTGGCCGCGACCGGCGAGCGGTTCTACCCTCGGGAGCTGCCCGACCTGCTCGGCCGCCTGCTCGGGAGGGCGCCGTGTTGAACCCCCCGCGCGCCCTGGTCCGCCGCGACGGGGGCATCTACGCGCTGGAGCGGGCGCTGCAGCGGCGGGGCTTCCGGCGGGTCGCCGGTGCGGACGAGGCCGGGCGCGGGGCCTGTGCCGGTCCGCTGGTCGCCGCCGCCGTGGTGCTCCCGGAGGGCCGGCGGGGCGAGATCGACGGGCTGGCCGACTCCAAGCTGCTCACCCCCGCCGCCCGGGAGCGCGTCTACGCCGCGGTGGTGCGTCAGGCCCTGGCGTACGCGGTGGTGGTGGTGCCCCCGGCCGAGGTCGATGCGCGCGGTCTGCACGTGTGCAACCTGGCCGCCATGCGCCGGTCCCTGGCGTCGCTGGCCGTGCGGCCCGACTACGTGCTGACCGACGGCTTCGGCGTCGACGGCGTCGGCCTGCCGGGCCTGGCGGTCTGGAAGGGCGACCGGGTGGCCGCCTGCGTCGCCGCCGCCAGCGTCCTGGCCAAGGTCACCCGGGATCGGATCATGGTGGAACTGGACGGCGTCTTCCCGGCCTACGGCTTCGCCGAGCACAAGGGGTACGTCACGGCCGAGCACACCGAGGCGCTGCGGCGCCACGGACCGTGCCCGGAGCACCGGTTCTCGTACGCCAACGTCGCCGCGGCGGCCCGCGGCGGCCCGGCGCCCGCCGACGGATCGGAGCGGCCGGAGCCGCCGCGCGGTACGGTCGGCGTGGCGTGCGGAGCCCGGCTGCGGCCGCCGGCGGCGGTGGGGGAAGATGTGGCCATGGAAGGCGGAGGACGATGAGCGCAGAAGATCTCGAGAAGTACGAAACCGAGATGGAGCTGCAGCTCTACCGGGAGTATCGGGACATCGTCCGCCAGTTCTCCTACGTGGTCGAGACCGAGCGCCGCTTCTACCTCGCCAACCAGGTCGACCTGCACGTGCGCAACTCCGACGGCGAGGTCTACTTCGAGGTCGAGATGCACGACGCCTGGGTGTGGGACATGTACCGTCCCGCGCGCTTTGTCAAGAACGTCCGGGTGATGACGTTCAAGGACGTCAACGTCGAGGAGCTCGACAAGCCGGAGATCTCACTGCCGGCCGACTCCGGCTTCAACGGCTGAGGTCCGCCGGCGCCGCCAGCGGCCACCGGCGTCGGTCGTCGCAGCAGCCGAGGAACAGCGCGCCACGGCGGAACAGCACCGCGCCGCCGTCGGCGTACCCGACGAGTGCGAAGTCGGTCGGCCTACCGGCCGGGCACGAAGACGCGCGGTACGCGTCGGCGGGCAGCGGTTGGCCCGCGTCGACCACCGCCACGGGCAGCGCGGTAGCGGCTGCGCCGCGCCGCCGGTGCCTGTCCACAACCGACGCCCCGTCCACAGCCGACGGCGACCGTGGGGACGGCCGCGGCGTCACCGGGCAGCCTGGCCGGATGAGAGGTCCCGAGAGGGCTGCCCCAGCCGGTGCCGCCGGGCACGCCGGGCGGGCCCGCCCGACGACGCGTCGCGCGACGGCGGCCCGGCCCGGTGCCGCCGGGCGGGCGCCGGTGGCCGCCCTGCTCACGCTCGCGGCGCTCGGCGGAGCCGCCGGGTGCACCGCGGGGCCGCCCGCCCCGGGCTCCGCCGAGCGCCGCGAGCGTGAGC
>DATMJT010000267.1:0-5663 GCA_035553735.1 Pilimelia sp. | reverse complement strand
GTGTAGGGCGCCGAGGGTGACGGCGGCGGCGCCTGCGCCGGGGGTGGTGGTGATCCCGACGGCGGTGATGGTGAGCGAGCCGAGGGCGATGGTGGCGGCGCCGTAGACGGTGGTGTGCCCGGTGGCGGTGACGGTGAGCTGCCCGAGCCCGACGGTCGCCGCGCCGGGCACCGTGCGGGTACCGGTCGCGGCGACCTGCAGCGCGCCGAACGCGACGGTGGCGGTGCCGGCGCCGAGCGCCGTGCCGGTTCCGATGGCGGTCGCCGTGAGCGTCCCGAGCGCGATCGTGGCGGTGCCGTGCGTGGTGCGGACACCCGTGGCGGCGACCGACAGCCCACCCAGCGGCGCGGTCGCTACGCCAGCGGCGGTTCGGGTACCGGCGGCGACCGTGACCGGGCCGTCGAACAGCACAGCGGCCGTGCCACTCGCGGTCCGGGTGCCGGTCGCCGTGACCGCCGGGCCGGGAAGCTGGACGTTGGCGGCGCCCGCACCGACACCCGTCCCCGTTCCCGCGGCGCCGACCTCAAGCGCACCGAGTAGGACGATCGCCACGCCGGCTGTGTCGCGCAGCCCAGCCGTAGTGGTGGTCGGGCCGGGCAGGGCGACGGTTGCTGCTCCGTGGACGGTTGTGGTGCCCGCCGCGGTGACTAGCAGCCCGCCGAGCGGTGCGGTCGCCGCACCGGTGGTGGTCCGGGTGCCGGTTGCCGCGACGCCCAGCGAGCCGAGCGCGGCGGTCGCGGTACCGGTGACGGTGCGCCCGCCCGCGGCAGTGACCGTGAGGTCGCCGAGTAGGGCGGTGGCCGCGCCATGCGAGGTGCGGGTGCCGGCGGCGGAGGTGACCGGCCCGTCGAGGGTGACGGTGGCGGCGGCGGTGACCTGCGGGGTGCCCGCCACCGCGACGTCGAGCCCACCCAGCGGGACGGCCGCGGTGCCGGTGACGGTCCGCGCCCCGCTAGCGGCGACGGCGAGCCCACCGAGCAGAACGGCGGCGGCACCGGTGACGGTGGTGTGTCCGGTCGCCGACACCGACAGCCCGCCGAGCTCGACCGAGACAGCGCCGGTGGTGGAGCGGGTACCGGCCGCGGTAGTTGAGGGGCCGGGCAGGGCGGCGGCGGCGGTGCCGGTGGTGGCGCGTTGCCCGGCGGCCGTGGCGGTGAGCGTCCCGAGCGCAACCGTCGCGCTCGCCGTGACGGTCCGGAGCCCGGTCGCAGTGACTGTCGGGCCGGGTAGGGGGGCCGCGGAGGTGCCGCGGACGGTGCGCAACCCGACGGCAGCGACCGACAGCACGCCGAGCGAAACGGTCGCGACCCCCGGGGCGACCCGGCTGCCGGCGACCGTGACCGACAACCCACCCAACATGGCCGTGACAGCACCGGCGACAACCCGCCGCCCGAGGACCGTCGTCGTCGGGCCGGGCAGGGAAACGACGGCAGTACCGGAAGTGGCGCGCTTCCCGACGACCGCGACCGATGGGCCCGCCAGGGTGACAGCCGCACTGCCGTTGACGGCGTGCTGCCCGACGGCCGTGACCGATGGGCCCGGCAGGGTCGCCGCGACGGTGCCTCTGACGGTGCGCAGCCCGGTCGCGGTGACACCGAGCCCGCCGAGCTCGACGGTCGCGACCCCGGGCGTGGCGCTGGTCGCGAACAGGGGAATCAGCGGCACCGCGCAGCACCCCTCCCGGCCGGGGACAAATCAGGACCGCGACATCAGGACCGCCACGAGGTCAGGCCCGGGTGTACTCCTCCCAGTCCATCCCGGCGATGAAGAAGCTCGTGTTCGGGATGCTCGTAGCGCCGGGGGACGTCAAGTGCAAGGCGACCCCCTGGTTCTGCCGCAGGATCACCTCTGACCCGTCGAAAAACGACACCCGATCGGCCAGCTCAGTGAATGTTCCGGCGGGCGGAGCGGTACCAGAAATCCACACATTCCGGGACAGCACTTCCTGGGTGAGCACGGTCCCCGCCGGGATGGTCACCGTGAGCGCCGACGCGGAGTTCGTGCCGTCCGCGGACGCGTCACCGCGGGCGACCACACCAGCGTCGCTGCTCTGCGTGGTGTCCATCGCGGTCTGCGTGAGCACGGTGCCGTTCGTGGGCGCCGCAGTGATGCGAGACACCCGCACGATGGCGGGATGCACCGTGATAAGCCGGGCGGCCGTGTCGTACACGTCGAAGAATACGCGGTTGAGTGCCACCGACACCGTCGCGCTGCTGTTGTAAAGCGTCATGACGTTCTGCGTGGCGGCGGCCCGGCCGGTCGTGCGGAAGGACGTGGATCGGCCGGTGAATGACGGGGCGCGGTCCCGCACCGGCACCACGAACTGATACCAGGGGTCACTCGTGGTGCCGCCCCGGCGCCATCCATGGGCAGCTACACCGCTGACGAGACTGCTGCTGAAATCGGGCATCTCAGAAGATCCTCATTCTCGCCATGGCGTTGCTGTGATGCGGCCCTTCCACCGGCCCGGAAGGGGTTGAGCTGCCGATGATTTCGATGCCGATCGCGGCCCACCGCTGCCCGGTCGGCGCGGACTGGCCGACCGTCTTGTTCCCGGCCGCGCCCACATCCGGGTAGACGGCCAGGTTGTATTGGATCTGGATGGTGCCGTCGAGGATGTAGTACAGCTCGGTGGCGGTGCCCACGCCCGAGGACAGATAGGTGCGGGCACCGGCGGTGACATTCCAGTCGCCGTTGCTGTAGTGGATGGCCGAGTTCTCCTGGACACCGTTCAGCGTCACCGATGGGGTGCCGCCGGTGACGCCGTTGTGGGCGGCCGCCCACGCGCCGATCCCGCCGTGCGCCCGCCACACCGTCAGCGTGAACAGCCACGGGTGGGTCGCCGTGTGCGTGAGCGTGATCGACGCGGTTTGGTCGCTGCCGACCGGCGCCGACCATGCCGCCCGCGACTCCAGGCCGGACACCGCCACAACCCCGCTGCTCGTCCACGTCAACCCTGACCCGCCAGTCGGGGCGGTAGTGAAAACGTTCGTGCCGGCGTTGTCATAGGTCACCGCGTCGACCACGAGCAGGTCCCCGTTTTGCATCGGAATCCCGCTGATCGTCTTCGGCTTCGTGTTGGTCGGGGCGGTTGAGTCGGTGATATAGCTGGCGACCCGAGTCGGCGGAGTGGGCACGACGGACTAATTCCAGGTCATCGTGTTGGTATCGGCATCGAACCAACCCAGTTCGGGGGTGTCCGGCCGAGCTTTTCGAACGTAGGAGTCGACCGCGTCCCCGCCGAACCGGGCCCGGATCTTGTTCATGAGCGCGACGATCCGCGAGCTACCCGAGTCGTCCGGGGTGGCGACGATCCGCACATGCCCCGGCTCAACCAACCGATCCTTGATCTGCCTGTTCAGGTTCGTCTGGTCCACCCACTCCTGGAACACCTCCAGGTACATGGTGTGCAGCGGCGCCGGTTCGGTCACGACAACCCCCCAAGCTCGGTCAGGCCGCGGTGGATCATGAAGCGGTCGCGAAGGTGACGTCGAGGTCCCCCACCGCGATCGTGAAGTTGTCACCCGCCGTGACCGGGTTGGCGACGATCGTCCCGGAGAAACCGAACGTGCCTCCCGTCGACGCCGTCCACAGGGTGATGTGGGTGTAGTCCTCGCTGCCCGCCACGTTCGTCCACTGCAGCGCCGTGGTCGCGTTGTCCATCGCCGCGGACGCCGGGGTGGACCAGGTGACCTGCTTGCGGGTGGCCTCCACCGCCGCGTTCGCGGTCGCCGCCGCCCCCGGCGCGCCGACGTGCAGCTTCGCCCACGTGTAGTTGCTCGCCAGCGTGCTCAGGCACTGGTTCGCGGCGGTCACAGACAAACCTTCGGGCATGACCTAGTCCTCTCGGGGAGCGGTAGCGGCGGCGCAGGTGGGGCAGCCCGCCTCGGCGTGACAGGTGAAATGCCAGAGCCCGGCCCGCAGCCACGGCTCCGGATGCGGCGGCAACCCCGGCTTGCGTTCGGCGACGACGTCACGGGGACCGCCGTCGACGACGTCGCAACCCACACACGGACGATCAGTGATCACAGCGGCTTCCCCCTCAGGGTCGGACGAGTTCGTGGTCGAGGATCAGCTCAAGGTCGGCGATCCGTTCCCGGCGCCCATCCGGGCCCGGTTCGGTGATCTCGCACTGCAGCCGCGCCCGCACCCACGTCCACGCCACCGACATGGTGTGCGGGATGTGCAGCCGCACCTCGTCACCCGCCGCGGACGCGACCCCCTGCCCGTCGGTGGGGGTGGATGACCATTCGGCGAGCAGCGGCGCGCTGGGGCTGTTCCGGGGCCGGGCCTGGGCGTGCACCGCCCACCCGGTCACGTCGAGCGGGGCGCCCGCGTTGTCGACGATCCCGGCGATGACGATGGTGCGGGTCGCGCCCTGCGGGATGACCAGGGTGGCGGTGGCCACGAGCTCAGGCCCCGCGCAGGTGGTGGCTACCGCCGCCACCGGGGGCGGTGACCTGGGTGCGGACGAACATGGCCACGACGGTCGCCGCGAACGCCATGATCACCGACTGGTTCTCCGGGGACAGATCCCACCCGAACGCCAACCCGAGCGCGACCGCGGCCTGCAACACCCCGAGGATCGCCGGGGCGAGCTGGTCAGACCGCACCATCAGCGCGGTGACCAGCCCGGCGACGGCGACGGCGAGCGCGTTGACGACCCCCTGCTGGGCGTCGGACAGCGGGAACACGAACGCGGACACCAGCTGCACGGTGGACGCGACCAGAGCGAGGATCAGCGCAGGCTCACGACGGATAGACATCGGGGCTCCTTCGGAGGATGGGTTGAACCGGCCCGGCTTCAGGCCGGGTACCGCCGCGCATGCCCGGCGTCGATCAACCGTCCGGCCAGGTCACGGCCGTCGACGACCACCCGGGCCAACCAGCGGTTGAACGACCGGCCCGACACATGCACGACGATCCGGCCGGCGTCGCGTAGCGTCGCGGCAGTGAATGCGGCGGCCTCGGCCCCGCCGGGCTCGCCGAGTTCGGGACAGTCGGCGCCGGCGACCCGGAGCCACGGGAACATCCCGGTCTCGCATCCGGCGTCGAGGAGCAGCCGGAACGTGTCGCCGTCGCGGAGCTGCACCACGATGGGGCGGCCGTCGGCGCCGACCTTCACCGGGTAGGACCAGCCGGTCACAGCCCGGCCGGGGGTGTGTTGCTGCGGACCTGGACGTCGACGTTGACCAGCCCGGCGGCGATAGCGTCGTGCACCGCCGCCCGCAGCTCCTCGGCGGACAACCCGCCGCCTCTGCTGGTGGTGATGGCCTGCGCGAGCTGCCCGACCGCGGCCCGGACCTGCGCGAGCGCCGGCCCGAGCGGGGACCGCAGCTGCGGCAAGTTCCCCGCGAACGGGGGCACCTCGAGCGCGGCGAGGATCTGGTCGCGGGCGAACCCGAGGTCGGCGCGGCGGGCGAGGTTGTCGAGCAGCCAGGTGCGGTCGGCGTCGGACAGCGGCATGTCATCGGCCTTTCTCGGGGAGGTCGGCTTGCGGAGCGCCGCCCACGTTCGTGGGCCGATGACCCCGTCGACGGTGAGCCCCCGCGCGGCCTGAAAACCGCGGACGGCTTTCTCGGTGGCCGGGCCGAAGTCGCCGTCCACCGGGATCCGCAGCAGCTGCTGCGCCTCCCGGACGGCGGGGCCGGTCGCTCCCCGCC
>DATMJT010000266.1:0-5145 GCA_035553735.1 Pilimelia sp. | reverse complement strand
CGGTGGTGGTGGTGCCTCTGGCGCGTACGCGGCCGGTGGCGGCGGTGGCGGCGGGTCCAGCTATGCGCCCGGTGGGCAGACCACCGCCGGGGTGCGCTCCGGCGACGGCATGATCAGGATCACTTACGAATCCACCGTGTCTCAAGCGAACGCGGCGCCGGAGGCGCCGGAGATCCTGTATCCGACGGCGGGTGCGGTGTTCGAGCCGGGTCAGCGGCAGGACTTCACCCTGAAGACGACCGACCCCAACGGCGACCCCTACACCGGCGAGATCAAGTTCCGGAAGCTCGACGACAGCTACGCGCCGCAGAAGGTCGACACGCACCTGGCGCCGTCGGGCGTGGCGTCGTCCGGCACGCTGGGCACCAATGGCCTCGAAGAGGGCACCTACACGATGGAGGCCACCGCCACCGACATCCAGGGCGCGACGAGCGGCGTCACAGAGCAGCAGGTCGGCGTGGCGGCGCTGGGCGGCCCGCCCTGCACCTCGGCCGGGACGCTGGTGGACGGCTGGTTCGGCGACCGCTACCTCCAGGTGTCGACCGCCACGGTCGGCGATGTCGGCTACGTCTGCCTGCGCACCGCGCAGGCCGGTGAAGAGGTGGCGGGCAAGTTCGGCGGCTGGCTGCGCGCGGAGGCCAACGGCGGCACGTCCGGCGGCGGCCCCACGGTCGGCACCACGGCGGCGTGCGACCCAGCCGACGCGGGCTTGGCGCCGTTCCCGCTGCTGGACCAGACCGTCGGTCCGCCGGGCCCGGGTCAGGTGAGCGTGTGGGGCGGGCTGATCGACAGTGGCACGTCGGTGACCGCGTGCCTGCGCCTGACGGTGGGCTCCTCCACGCTGCTGGACCACGCGGTGACGATCGCGGCGCCGGACGGGGTGCAGTTGAGCGACCTCAACTTCATCCCGGAGCCGGCGACCGCGTGGACGGCGCCGCTGGAGGTCGCGCCGCCCGCGGGCCTGCCGTCGTCGGAGTGCTACGAGACTCCCGGCCGGCAGCGCTACGTGAACGCGACCGTCGACGGCCAGCACGTGTGGCTGTACTCGCAGAGCGCGGCCGACACGACGCGGCTGTGCGCCCGCATCCACGGTGCGGCGAACAAGGGTGTGGTGGTGCGCCAGCAGTCCGGGTCGGCCGGCCCGCCGGTCACCTGGCAGGTCGGCCTGCCGGTGGACCACCCTGACAGCCCCTGCGACCTGCAGTGGTACTCCTCGGATGCGCCGTACCACGCCCGGCTGCGCACGTCGGCGCCGGACGGCGACCCGCTGGCGGTGTGCCTGTCCGCCGGGCTGTCCGGGCCGACGCTGGCCGCGTGGCTGGCGGTGGACCGCAGCCCGGAAACACCCGTCACCACCCACGAAGTCGATTCGTAGGCTTCGGCCGGGACGCAACACGGCGAAGCGACAGGAAGGCCCCGGCGGCGATGCCGGGGCCTTCCCCTGTCCACAGCTTCCGGGCTAGCTCGGCTACGGAGGTCACCTCCGCCTCGTTTGTCCAACTGACCGTGCCGCAGGCCGGCGTCCAGGTCGTTCGTCAGCAACGAGCTGGCCAAGCAGGCTTCCTGGCTGGACGACCCCCGACCGGTTGCACTTCTCCGAGGGCGAACGCGCCGAGGTCGACGTGGGTCCTGGAGCGTCGCGATGGAGGCGGGTTCGGGATCGAGGTCAAGCTGGCCGACCATATCGAGGATCGCGACTTGCGCGGCCTGCGACGGCTGCGGGAACTCGCAGGCGACCGCTGGGCCGGTGGCGCCGTGTTCGCGGCCGTCCCCGCGGCGTACCGGCCTGACAGCGACCACGAAGTCATCGTCCTGCCGATCTCTGCGCTGTGGGGGCTGGCTGCCTGAGTGCCCCCGCGCGGCCCTACGGTATCGAGGCGAGGTCGGCCGCCGTGGCTGCGGGCACCTCCGACGCGCCCGTCAGCAGCAGCGGCCGACGCAGCATGATGGCGGCCGTGAGCCGGACGACCAGCACGCGCTGGGGCGTGCGGGGGGCAGGCGTCAGCAAGGGCGTGCTCCGGGGGAGAGGCCAGCGGCGTCCCTGTATGCGTCGGCCGCCGGGAGCCGCTACCCGCCGTAAAAACCGGCCATTGGGGCCGCACTGGACCGCCGCCCGGCCAGCCGTCTCGGGACTACTTGTGTCCGAGAACGGCCACAACCGGTCCCGGAGCGCTCACTGGTTCGGCACCGCGGAGCCGGCGTGCCGGTCAACCCTCGCGGGCCGCTGCGGCCACCCGGCGCATGCGCAGCATCAGCGCGGCGGACGGCGTCACCTTGCCGCTCGCATAGGTCGACAGCCGCGACGGCGAGGTGCCGATCCGCGACGCGAACGCCGACCGGCTGAGCCCGGACTTTGCGACGAGGTCCCGGATCTCCGCCGCCACCTGCTCGCGTTCGGCCGTCTCGGCCCGTCGGCGCGCGCGGTCGATGACGTGTTCGAAGACTTCCGCCACGCCGTAGGGCCGGCTGTGCGTCAGCACCTCCTCGATCCGCCGGGCGGTGCGGCCCCACGGCTCCACGCGAACCGCCTCGACCAGGCGGCGCCAGTCATCGAAGTCCCCGCGCTCGAGTGCGGCCTGCACCGCTTCGGTCGGCCACGACGACACGGGCGCGCGCGGATCCGTGTCAAGGTTGCGGAACGTCACGCTCACGGCTTCACCCCTCGTCCTCGAGCATGGCCACGGCGATCGCCCGGCAGGCTTCGCGCACCGCGTTCCAGTCCGCCCACCGCGGCTCCAGGTTGCGGTAGGCGCCGAGTTCCCGGGTGACGGAGGCGTCCTTCGGGCGGGGGTCGCTGAGCTGGCGGACGAGCTGGGCGGCGATACCTCGCCCATCGCCACGCTGGTCCGCGTAGTAGTCATCGATGCGCGCGAGGACGGCCGCCGCGGCATCGACGCCGTGGCGGTCCGCGAGGGCGACGACATCCAGGTAGTCCCGGGTCTGGTTCCGACCCACCACCAGGAACGCCTTGATGCGCAGCGTCTCCTCGGCCGTCGGTGCGCGCAGCGTGCGGCCGGAGGAAAGGGTGACCTCCACGGTTTCCAGGGGGCGTGACCGCAGCATCTGGCGCACCCCCGCCTCGATGTCGCCGAGTCGCCCGAGAATGACCTTGCCGGGCTGGACCCGGTTCGTCACCCATTCGCCCTCCGACTCCAGTGCCTCCAGCACCATGTCGAAGCGCTCGTGCAGATCAGCCAAGACGTGATCGTGATCGTGGGAGTCACGGTGTCCCGCGTACAGCGCGGCGGCGGTGCCGCCCACCAGCACCGCGTCAGGGACCAGTTCCTGGAGGCGTGCCGCTGACTCGAGCACGGCGAGGAGCGCAGCACTGCTGCGGTCGAGTGCCGGTCCGTCGGACGGTGAAGCCCCGGGTGCCATGGAGCGATCATATCACTTCTGATAACACCCTGGAAGGCCGGGCCGTTGCCGCGCACCGCTTGTTGCGGGACCACTTCTGTCCGAGAACGGCCACAACCGGTCCCGGAGCGCGGGGTCGCGGTTACCCTCCAGCACTGTGCTGACCCGACGCGACCTCCTTCGCGGCGCGGTGGCCGGAGCCGTGCTCCTGCCGCTGCGCGCCGCCCCCGCCACCAGCGCCGCCGCCGGCGACGACCCGGCCCTGGCCTGCCGCATCCAGACCTCCGGCGACGGGATGATGACGCCGCAGACCGTGGCGGACCTGCCCGAGCCGTTCACGCAGGCGTTCCGCGTGCCGCGCGTCCTGACGCCGCGCACCGACGCCGACGGCGACCACTACGACATCGAGATGCGCGCCGCCGACGCGGAGATCCTGCCCGGCTACACCACCCCGATCTGGGGCTACGACGGCACGCTGCCCGGCCCGACCATCGTCGCCACGCGCGGGCGCGCGACGCATGTGCGCCAGGCCAACGGCCTCGACGTGCCCGTCACCGTGCACCTGCACGGCGGCCACGTCCCCCCGGACATGGACGGCCACGCCACCCGCGGGCTGATCGCGCCCGGCGGGCAGTTCACCTACCGCTACCCCAACACCCAGCTCGGCGCGACGCTGTGGTACCACGACCACGCCATGCACTCCACGGGGCGCAACGTGCACAACGGCCTGTTCGGCCTGTACGTGGTGCGCGACCCCGCCGAGGACGCGCTCGGGCTGCCGGCGGGGGAGCGGGACCTGCCGCTGCTCCTGGCCGACCGCTCCTTCGACGGCGACGGCCGCATGGCCTACCCGGAGGGCGTCCACAACGGCTTCCTGGGCGACGTGCCGCTGGTCAACGGCGTCGTGCAGCCGCGGGCGGACGTCGACGGCGCCCGCTACCGGCTGCGCATCCTCAACGCCTCCAACGCGCGGCGCTACGACGTGTGGCTGGAGGCCGAGTCCGGCACCCCGCTGCCGTTCACGCAGATCGCCAGCGACGGCGGGCTGCTGGCCGCGCCGGTGGTGCGCGAGCGCATCCAGCTCTCGCCCGCTGAGCGCGTGGACGTGGTGGTCGACTTCTCCGCGCTGGAGCCGGGCGACCGCGTGGTGCTCGCCAACGCCGGCACCGGCCGGATCCGCCATCTCATGCGCTTCGACGTCGGCGCGCGCGCCGCGGACGGCTCCAAGGTGCCCGCCGCCCTGGCCGCCATCGCGCCGCTGGCCGGCGCCGGGGCGCAGCGCGACGTCGCGCTGAGCCAGGAAGACGGCGTGTGGAAGATTCAGGGCCACGGCTTCGACGAGGACATCGTCGACTTCTCCCCGCGCCTGGGCGCCACCGAGGTCTGGACGCTGCGCAACCCCACCACGCTGCCCCACCCCATGCACCTGCACCTGGTGCAGTTCCAGGTCCTGGACCGCGACGGCAAGCCGCCGGAGCCGTGGGAACGGGGCTGGAAGGACACCGTGTTCGTGAACGCCGCCGAGACCGTGCGCGTCATCGCGCGCTTCGACGGCTGGCCGGGCGTCTACATCTATCACTGCCACAACCTGGAGCACGAGGACCACGACATGATGTCGCAGTTCCGCGTGCTGGACGTGCCGCGCGTGGCCGGGCCCAACCGCGTCGCGACCGCCGCGGCGGTGTCCCGCCGAGCGTTCCCCGACGGCGCGGCCGTGGCGCTGGTGGCCACGGCGGGCGCGTTCCCCGACGCGCTGGCCGGCGGTCTCGGCGGACAGCGCGTCCGCGC
>DATMJT010000265.1:0-3728 GCA_035553735.1 Pilimelia sp. | reverse complement strand
GTACCGGTCGCGGTCTACCTGGAGACGCTGCTGGCCGCGCAGGACGCGGTGTACGGCCACACCCGGGGCATGGTCCGCGACCTGCGGCTGGGCGAGCCGCTGGAGCTGCCGGAGGAGGGCACGGTGCCGGTGCGCACCCGGTTCGCCCCGCGGCCCGACGGCACCGCCGACGTGCGGATCGCGCGCGGTGACGACGGCCGCACGCTGTTCACCGCGGTCGTGGCGCCGCGGCCCGGACCGGACGACCCGGCACCCGCGGCGCCGCTGCCCGGCGCGACGGCGGTCGAGACCGTGTCGGGCGAGGACTGGTACGCCGCCCTGGCCGACGCCGGGCTGACCGCCGGCGACGAGTTCCGCCGGCTGGCCCTGGTCGAGCGGGTGCCCCACCTCGACCGCGGCGCCGCCGACCGCCGGGTGGTGCTGCACGGTCGGCCGCTGTCGGCGGTGGAGCACCTGCCGCCGGGCGTGCTCCAGGCCGCGCTGCACGCCGCGCAGTTGGACGCCGGGTCCGGGGAGCTGCTGGCCCCCGTGGCGGTGGAGCGCTTCCGGCTGTTCCGCAAGCCAACCGGCCCCGCCCTCACCGCCCTGGTCCGGCCCGCCGCCGCGGGGCCGGAGGACGACGGCGCGGTGGACCTGACCCTGTTCGACGGCGCGGAGGCGGTCTGCCAGCTGGGCGGCGTGCGGCTGCGCCGGGCGCAGCCGGGGGACGACGGGTCCCGCAGCCATTTCCTGCACGCCCTGCACTGGGTGCCGCGGGAGGCCGAGCCGGCCGCGGCGTCCGGCGCCCGCCGGGTGCTGGTCGTGCACCGCGGCCCGGGCGCGCACGGCGCGTCCCGGCTGGACGCCGACGGGCTGGCCGCCGAGGCGGCGCGCGCCGGCGACGCGGTGACCGTCGTGTCGTCCGCCGCCGAGGCGGCCGAGGCGCTGCGGGCCGCGGCGTTCACGGACGTGTGCTGGCTGTGGCGCCCCCCGGTCCCGCATGCCGCGCCCGCTCCGCACACCCCCCGGGCCCCGCAGGCCCCGCCGGCCCGCTCGACCCCGGGGACCCTGTCGGCCGCGGAGACCGCGCCGCCCGCACCGGCCGCCGGGCTCACCGTGGACGCGCTGCGGGCCCAGGCCGCGGAGAACTACCGCGACCTGCTGGCGCTGCTGGCCGCGCTGGGCGAGGCCGGCTTCGGCCGGGACCAGCGGCTGTGGCTGGTCACCCAGCGGGGCCAGTGGCTGCCCGACGACGCACCGGGCACCGGCGAGGACCTGGCCGCCACCACCCTGTGGGGCTTCGGGCACGTGCTGCTCAACGAGTACCCGACGTACCGGGTCACCATGCTGGACCTGCCGGCCGGCGACGTCGACCCGGCCGCCCTGCTGGCGCAGGTGCGCACCCCGGACACCGGCGACTTCCAGGTGGCCGTCCGCGCCGGCCGGCGGTACGTGCGGCGGCTGCGCCCCTACACGCCGGGGCCGGCGGCCCGCGAGGTGCCCATCCGCGCCGACCGCGCGTACCTGGTCACCGGCGGCCTGGGTGCCCTCGGCCTGGTGACCGCCCGGAAGCTGGTCGACCTCGGCGCCCGGCACCTGGCCCTGGTCAGCCGGCGCGCGGTGCCGGCCGCCGAGGTGGCGCAGCTGCGCGCCCGGCTCGGGCAACGGGCCGAGGTGACGGTGCTGCGCGGCGACATCGCCCGCCCGGAGGACGTGGCCCGGATCATGGCGGGCCTGCCCCGCCCCCTCGCCGGCGTGGTGCACGCGGCGGGTCTGCTGGACGACCGGCCGGTGTCCGCGCAGACCTGGGAGTCGATCGACGCGCTGTTCGAGGCCAAGGTGTACGGGGCCTGGCTGCTGCACGAGGCCACCCGCGACCTGCCCGACCTGGACTTCTTCGTGGCCTACTCCTCGGCGGCGTCGGTGGTCGGCGGCGCGAGCCAGTCCAACTACGCGGCGGCCAACGCCTTCCTGGACGGGCTGGTGCACTGGCGGGCCCGGCAGGGGCTGCCGGCGCTGGCGGTCAACTGGGGGCCGTGGGCCGAGGTCGGCATGTCGGCCCGGCTCAGCGCCCAGCACGTCCGCGCGCTGGAGGCCGAGGGCATCAGCTTCTTCGCGCCGGCCCGGGCGCTACGCGCGCTGGTCGGACTGCTGGGCCAGTCCGACCCGCAGGTCGCCGCCGGGGAGTGCGACTGGGCCCGCTTCACCGCCGCCAAGCCGGTGCGCAACGCCCTCTACGAGGAGCTGGTCCGCGACCGGGGCGGCCGGGACCAGGGTCTGGACCTCTCCGCCCTGCTCGCCCAGCCGCGGGCCGAGCGCACCGCGGTGATCGACGAGTTCGTCCGGGTCCAGGTGGCCGGGGTCCTGCACCTGGAGGACGCCGAGGCGGTGGAGTCGCATGTGGAGTTCGTCCAGCTCGGCCTGGACTCGCTGGTGGCGATGGAGCTGAAGAACGCGCTGGAGGCCGCCTTCCGGATCCCGCTGCCGGCGTCGATCGCGTTCGACCACCCGTCGGCGGGCCAGCTCGCCGAGTTCCTGGACAGCCAGCTCGTGCCCCAGCCGACGGGGTGAGCCGCGGTTCCGGGCCGACGGGCGCACCGCCGGAGCGACGGGCGGACCGCCGCGGCCGACCCACCGATGTGCACGCCCCGGGCCCTTGCCGGGGCCCGACCCGACCACCGACCCGTACCGGGCCCGAGCAGACCACCGACCCATGCCGGGCCTACCCAGACCGACCCGTCCCGGGTCCCGAGCAGACCGCGGAGCGTACGCCATGGCCGACCTCACCCCCACGCTCACCGCCGCCTCCGCCCGCAACGCCGCGCTGCGCCCCGACGAGGTCGCCGTGCACTGCGAGGACCGGGCGGTGACGTTCGGGCAGCTGCACCGGCGCAGCAACCGCACCGCACACGCGCTGCTCGCCGCCGGCCTGCGGCCGGGCGCCCGGGTGGCGTTCCTGGGCAAGGAGTCGGAGTTCTACTACGAGATCGCGCTGGCCTGCGCCAAGGCCGGCACGGTGCTGGTGCCGATCAACTGGCGGCTCACCGCCCGGGAGGTCGACCACATCCTGCGCGACTCCGGCGCCGAGCTGCTGTTCGTGGAGGGTGAGTACGCGCCCGCCGTGGAGCGGATCCGCGGCGAGCTGACCCGGCTGCGCGACGTGCTGCGGCTGGACGGGGCGGGGTCGCTCGGCGGCGGCCTGGCCGCCTGGCGGGACGGGCACCCGGACACCGACCTCGACCCGGGCACCGGCACCGACGACCCGGTGGTCCAGCTCTACACCAGCGGCACCACCGGCCTGCCCAAGGGCGCCGTGCTGGCGCACCGCAGCTTCTTCACCTACACCGCCGCGGCCGGCGACCAGATCGGCGAGTGGATCGACTGGCGGCCCGGCGACGTCAGCCTGATCTCGCTGCCCGGCTTCCACATCGCCGGCTTCGCCTGGTTCATGCACGGGTTCGTCGCTGGCGTGCCCAACGTGGTGATGCGGATGTTCGTGGGCCAGGAGGCGGTCCGGCTGATCGCCCGGCACGGGGTGACCGTCACCTACCTGGCGCCGGCCATGCTGCAGATGATGCTGGCCGAGCCCGGCGTCGGCCCGGAGACCTTCCGCTCCCTGCGCAAGGTGACCTACGGTGCGGCGCCGATGCCGGAGAGCCTGCTCAAGCAGTGCATCGAGGTGATCGGCTGCGACTTCGCCCAGATCTACGCCAGCACCGAGACCGGCACGGTGGCGGTCTGCCTCCAGC
>DATMJT010000264.1:0-3217 GCA_035553735.1 Pilimelia sp. | reverse complement strand
GTCGTCATCTGGCTGCTCTCCCTCGCTCGGGTCGATCAGCCGTTATGTACACACCCGCGGCAAGGGGCAGCGCTGGTACGCCTTGGCGTGGATCGCGACCGCCTCGCCACGACACCACCTGCTGGTCCGCCGACACCTGCGCTCGGGTGAGCTGGCCTTCCACTTGTCGGCGGCGCGTGAAAACTTCAGCCGTCGTTGACACCACTACTGCTACGTGCCCGAAGGACAGATCCTGACCAAGGCCCGGCTGGTGCGTGCCGCCGGACTGCGCTGGCCGGTCGAGGAAGATTTCGAGTTCGCCAAAGACCATCTCGGCCTGGACCAGTGCCAGGCCCGGCTACACACCGCCATCGCCCGCCATACCGTGCTGGTCATGGCGGCCCTGGCGATCTGCGCCGTCGCCGCCGCCCAGCTCAAAGAGCGAACCGACACCCAGGCAGCACCACCGAACACACCAGACCAGCCACCACCCGCCGAGCCCGGCATGATCCCGCTAACCGTCCCCAAAGTCCAACGACTACTCGCCGTCCACACGCGCCCCTGCACCAGCCAACACCACCCGGTCACGCCACTCACTGGCGTAACTGGCGCCGCCGACACCAAGCCCGAGCACGCTGGTTCCACCAACGCGCACGTCTCCGGCGAGAGTACGCCCTGGTCAGCTAGCAATTGGCGGCTGCCGTGCTAGGTCCACGGTGAAGGAAGATATGCCCACAGCATTCCTTCCCTGCCACTCAGGGCCGCGACGGTGGCCGTCCCGCGTCGAGCACCGACACGTCAGCAGTCCACACAGGACCGCCCGGCGATCGTCTGCCACCGAGGTTGAAGAACGAGCGTAAAGCGTGCGCCGCCGGCATCGACCTGGGCCAGGTTGTGCCGCAGGCGGCCCCCGCTTCGAACGGCCGGCGCCGTCTCCGCGCTCGATTCATCCGTTTCGGTTGATTGCTGCCGCTCGCGCTGGTCGAGCGAGAAAGTGTCTCTATGTCGGGAAAAGCCTCGGCCGCTTGACGGCAACCTCTGCCCTCGGCGGTGCCATCGGTATCCCCGCACTGGTGGAGACCACCGGTGGGCCCTTGCCCGTTCGTCGGGAAAGGGCGATGGTTCGTGGACCGCTCGCCGGCATACGGATTCCTTGGGGGCCCTCGTGCGTCGTTTCAGCTTGTCCTCGCCTGGAGGGGCCTCAATCCGCGCGTGGGGGCGTTGGCGGGCCAGGAAGGCCGGGCAAACGGTGGCTGCGACGCTTGCCGGGTGCCTGGTGGCGACTCTGTCGGACGTGCCGGCGCGGCCAGCCCAGGCGGTCGAGCCGACTCCCGAGCCGGCGTCGGCGGAGGAGTTGTCTCGGCCGGATGAGGCAGCGGCGTTGGTGACGGCGCGGGTGACCGGTCGGCGGGTACAGATCACGGGGTTGACCACGGAGACCGACGAGGCGTGGGCGAACCCGGACGGGTCGGTGTTGTTCGAGCACCGGTACCGGCCGGTGCGGGTGCACCGTGATGGGGCGTGGGTGCCGACGGACACCACCCTGCATAAGCGTGCCGACGGGTCGGTGGCCCCGAGGGCGGCTGCCGTGGATGTGGTGTTCTCCGGTGGTGGGTCCGGGCCGCTGGTGCGGTTGGCTGACGGCGAGGACAACAGCATCGCGTTGGGTTCGCCGCTGGGAGCGTTGCCGGAACCGGTGCTCGACGGGGACACGGCTACCTACCCCGAGGTGTTGCCTGGAGTGGATCTACAGGTCCGCGCGGATGTTGAGGGTTTTGCGCAGGTGCTGGTGGTCAAGGACGCCAAGGCCGCGGCGCACCCGAGGTTGGCGAAGTTGGCGTTCCGTACCGTTGGTGACGGGTTGTCGGTGAGGGCTGACAAGGCCGGCAACCTGAGCGTGGTGGACGCCGACGGTGTGAAGGCCTTCGCTGGTAGTACGCCGCTGATGTGGGACTCCGACGCCGAACCGGCCACCACCGAGCAGGGCATCCCACCGTCGGTGGAGGCTGACCCGGGCGCTGCGCCGGACCAGGTGACGATGCCGGCGACGGTGGCCAACGGGCAGCTGACGGTGACGCCGAACCGGTCGATGCTGACGGATCCGGACACCGCGTTTCCGGTGTTCATCGACCCTGGGCTGACCGCTTCCCGGTCGGCGTGGGCGATGGTGGACTACGGCACTGCGACGACGTCGTACTGGAACTCCTCCGAGGACGCGCAGATCGGCACGTGGAACAGCGGCACGAACCGGCGTCGGGCGTTCTTCAACTTCAACACCGCCGGCACGGCGATGGCCGGCAAGTACGTGGTGTCGGCGACGCTGAACCTGTACGAGGTGTGGGCCTGGTCCTGCACCGCCCGCAAGTTCGACCTGTACTCCACTGGCACGGCGTCATCGTCCACGACGTGGAACAACCAGCCGGCCTGGGGCGCGGTGCAGTCGTCGGCCACGGTGGCCAAGGGCTGGTCGTCCTCCGGGCAGGGCGGGCCGTCGTCGTGCCCGGCCGGTGAGGTGCCGATGGACGCCACCGCGGCGGCCCGCACCGCGGCGGCCAACAGCGCGAACATGACCCTGGGCATTCGGGCTAGCAGCGAGACGGACAACACGTTCTGGAAGAGGTTTCGCAACAACCCGACCCTGTCGGTGACCTACACCGCCTACCCCACGGTGGGCACCCGGTCGACCAACCCGGCCACCACCTGTGCCACCGGCAGTGGCCGGCCGTTCCTCAACACCCTCACCCCGCAGCTGAGGTCGCAGATCCGCGACCCCGAGGGCGCCTCGGTGAGAGCCAACCACGAGTGGTGGACCCTGTCCGGCACCTCAGCGATCGGGTCGCACACCACCGCCGCGGCGGCCTCTGGCAGCACCCTGAGTGCCACCGTGCCCTCCGGGCACCTGACCAACGGCGCCTCGTACCGGTGGCGGGTCCGCGGCCATGACGGCACCGTGCACGGCTCCTGGTCGTCGTGGTGCGAGTTCACCGTCGACACCACCGCTCCCGGCACCGCCCCCACCGTCGCCTCGACCGCCTACCCCACCGGCGCCGACGTGTGGGCCGGCTCCGCCGGCCAGGCCGGCACGTTCACCCTCGGCGCCTCCGGCGTCACCGACGTGGCCGCCTACCTGTACGGGTTGAACACCAACCCGCCCACCACCGTGGTCAACGCCCCCAGCCTCGGCGGGTCCGTGTCGGTGTCACTCACACCGACCGCCGACGGACCACAGACGCTGTAC
>DATMJT010000263.1:0-2450 GCA_035553735.1 Pilimelia sp. | reverse complement strand
CGGCGTGGGCGGCGCGCACCGCCAACGCCGCCGCCGTGTACGCCTCGTGGTCGTGGAAGTCCGGCGCCGCGGCCAGCGTGTCGACGGCCTCGCCCAGCTCGGCCAGGGAGCACCCGGACAGGAACGCGCCGAGGTTGGCCGCCTCCATCACCCCCGGCCCGCCGCCGGTCACCACCAGGCGCCCGGCCGCGGCCAGCCGGTGGGCCAGCGTGGCGGCCAGCCGGTACGCCGCCGAGCCGCGCGCCTCGGCGTGTCCGCCCATGATGCCCACCGCCGCGGCCGGGCCGCGGGCGCGTACCCAGGCGTCGACCGCCCCGCCGAGCGCGGTGTCGATGCCGGCGTCGTGCAGCCGCTGGGCCAGCGCCTCGCGCACGTCCGGCGCCGCCCCGCCGTGCGCGAGGAAGTGCTGGAACACGAGGGTGTCGTACATCGCGGCGAAGCCGCCGTGGGCGAAGCCCGCGGCCAGGTCCTCGGGGGTGTAGAGCCGGCTGGGGTGCGTCGGGTACGGCAGGCCGTCGAACGGGGGCACCACGTGCGCGCCCCGGCGGACCAGCTCCGCCTCGACCGTTGGCGAGGCCATGTGGCAGCCGATGAACAGCGTGTCGGTGAGGTCCACGCCGGTGAGGTCGGGCGGGTCCACGTCCAGCCGCAGGCCGTGCACGGTCAGGTGGGCCAGGCTGCCGGCCGCCAGGTGGGCGTCCAGCTCGGCGCGGGACTCGATCTGGGTGGGCGTGGCGTCGAACACCACCACGCCGGCGTCGGTGCGGCGCAGCGGGTCGGCGTCCAGCGCCCGCAGCGGGTCACGGGAGGTGCTCACCGGCGCGCTCCTTCCGGGCGGGTACGGCGAGAGCCCGGCGGCGCTGGGCCACCGGGCTCTCTGTTACCGGGTCCTGGGGAGGCTCCGGATCTACCTTTGTAGCCGAGGCGGTGAGCTGGCGCACCGGCCGGGCGCGTGACAAACACCTCAACCGTTCAGCCAGCTTCCCGGGGTGGGCTCCGGGTTGAATGAGCGGATGCGAAACCTCCTTCCGGAGCCTACGCCCACCCTGCTGCCCGGCGACGCAACGGCCGCCGAGGCGCTGGCCGAGGCGGACTCCGACCGGGCGTACGCCGAGGTGGCCGGCCGGTTCCCCAGCTACAGCGCGGCCTGGGCGGCGCTGGCCCGCCGGGCGTTGGACGCCGGCGAGCCGGTGGCGGCGTACGCCTACGCCCGTACCGGCTACCACCGCGGGCTCGACCAGCTGCGTCGCGCCGGCTGGAAGGGGCACGGCCCGGTGCCGTGGGCGCACGAACCCAACCGGGGTTTCCTGCGCTGCCTGCACGCGCTGTCGCGGGCCGCGGACGCGATCGGCGAGTCGGACGAGGCGGCGCGCTGCGCGCAGTTCCTGCGCGACTGCGACCCCGCGGCCGGCGACGCCCTCTCGGGCGGCTGACCGGCCGGGGTCAGAGGCCGTCGGCGACCGCGGCGGCGATGCGCAGCCAGGCGTCCCGGGTGGCCGCGGACAGCTGCGCGTAGCGCAGCGGCTCGCCGGAGTCGATCAGCCGCTCGTACGGGGCCAGCAGCACGGCCCGGGTGCGGGCGGCGAAGTGCTGCTGGATCGCGGGCAGGTCGATGTCCTTGCGGCTGGGCGGCATGGAGACCACCGACACCGCCTGGCGAACTAGCCGCTGGCGGCCGGTCTGCTCCAGGTGGTCGAGCATCCGGGCCGCCGTCTCGGCCGAGTCGTTGCGGGCCGACATCGTCACCACGAGCTGGTCGGTGGCGTCGATCGCGGCCTGCCAGTTCTGCGCGCGCACGTTGTTGCCGGTATCCACGAAGATCAGCTTGTAGAACCGGGAGACCACCTCGCGCAGCTGGCCGAACGCCCCGGCGGTCAGCATCTCGCCGGCCGTGGCGGACTCGTCGGAGGCCAGCACGTCGAACATCCCCTCGCCCTGGGCCCGCACGTACTGGGACAGATCACCGACCCGGCCCTGCGCCCCGTGGAAGTGGTGCAGGTCGCGCAGCAGGTCCCGCACGGTGCGGGAGTGGAAGTCCTGCTGGGCCCGCATGCCGAGGGTGCCCTGGGTCTCGTTGTTGTCCCAGGCCAGCACGTAGCCGCCGCGCTTCTGCCCGAAGGTCATCGCCAGCAGGAGCACCGCGACGGTCTTGCCGGCACCGCCCTTGGGGTTGACCAGGGTCACCTGGCGCAGGCCGCCGAAGTTGCGCCGGACGGTCTCGACGTAGCGGCGGAACTCCTGCTCCCGCGGTCCGGGGCCGAGCTTGAGCAGGCCGAACGTGCCCTTGCGGAGCACGGCCCGCGGGCCCATGGTGGCCACCGGATCCGCCGGTCGGGCCGCCCGACGGCGGGCGAAGTCGTCGGCCGTGGGCACCGGCGCGCCGGGAGGCGGCCCTCCGGGCGGCGCGAGGGGCCCGGGAGCCGGTAGGCCGCCGGGTGACGGGGGCGGCC
>DATMJT010000262.1:0-2429 GCA_035553735.1 Pilimelia sp. | reverse complement strand
ACGTACGCCCGCGTCCCCGCGATCGGGCCGCCGATCGGCGGCCCGATCGCGGGGACGCGGGCGTACGTGCTGGACTCCCGGCTCCGCCCCGTGCCGCAGGGGGTGGCCGGTGAGCTGTACGTGGCCGGCATCGGGCTGGCCCGGGGTTACCTGAACCGGCCGGGCCTGACGGCGCAGCGGTTCGTGGCCGACCCGTTCGGGTCGGCGGGGGAGCGGATGTACCGCACGGGCGATGTGGTGCGCCGCCGGGCCGACGGGAGCCTGGAGTTCCTGGGCCGCGCCGACGAGCAGGTCAAGATCCGCGGGTTCCGGATCGAGCTGGGCGAGATCGAGACCGCGCTGGCCCGGCACGAGGGCGTCGACCAGGTCGTCGTGGTCGCCCGGCAGGACCAGCCGGGGGTCAAGCGGCTGGTGGCGTACCTGGTGCCGGCCCACGGCGCGGCGCCGCCGTCGGTGGGCGAGCTGCGGGAGTTCCTCGGCCGTAGCCTGCCGGACTACATGGTGCCGGCGGCGTTCGTGACCCTGGACGCCCTGCCGGTCAGCCCCAACGGCAAGGTGGACCGGCGCGCGCTGCCGGCGCCCGCCCCGGAGACCGCCGGCGCCGCCGACCACGACCCGCCGGCCACGGCCGCCGAGCGCGCCGTCGCCGAGATCTGGGCCGAGGTCCTGGGCGTCGAGCGGGTCGGGGCGACCGACAACTTCTTCGCGCTGGGCGGCGACTCGATCCTCAGCATCCAGATCACCTCGCGGCTGCGGGCGGCGTTCGGGGTGCCGGTGTCGCCCCGGGCCCTGTTCACCACGCCGACCGTGCGGGGGCTGGCCGCCACCCTGCCGGCCCCGGCCGCGGCCCCGGCCGATGTCATCCCGGTGGCCGACCGGGGTGCGCCGCTGCCGATGTCCTTCGCGCAGCAGCGGCTGTGGTTCCTGGACCAGTTCGAGCCCGGCGGCGTGGAGTATCTGAGCCCGACCACGCTGCGGCTGCGCGGCCGGCTCCGGCCCGACGTCCTGGCCGACGCGCTGTCCGCGCTGGTGGCCCGGCACGAGTCGCTGCGCACGACGTTCGACGCCGTGGACGGCCGGGGCGTGCAGGTCATCGGGGCGCCCTACCGGGTCGAGCCGCCGGTGACCGACCTGTCCGGGCTGCCGGCCGCGGAGCGCGAGGCGCGGCTGCCGGAGACCCTGGCGACCCTGGTGGCCCGCCCGTTCGACCTGCGCACCGGGCCGCCGCTGCGGGCCGACCTGGTGCGGCTGGCCGACGACGACCACGTGCTGGTGCTCGTGCTGCACCACATCGTCACCGACGGCTGGTCGACCGGGGTGCTGCTGAACGAGCTGGGCGACCTGTACGCCGCCGGCGTGCGCGGCGAGCCGGCCGCGCTGCCCGACCTGCCGGTGCAGTACGCCGACTTCGCCCTGTGGCAGCGGGAGCGGCTGAGCGGCCCGGCCCTGGCCGAGGAGCTGGCGTACTGGCGCGAGACCCTGGCCGGCGTGGAGCCGCTGGAGCTGCCCACCGACCGGCCGCGGCCCGCGGTGCACACCACCCACGGCGCCGTGCACGAACTGGTGCTGCCGGCCGACGTCGCCGCCCGGCTGCGCGAGGTGGGTCAGGACCGCAACGCGTCGCTGTTCATGACACTGGTGGCGGCCTGCCAGGCGCTGCTGAGCCGGTGGTCCGGACAGGAGGACGTGGCGGTCGGCACCGTCACCTCCGGCCGGGAGCGCCCGGAGCTGGAGCGGCTGGTCGGCTTCTTCGTCAACACGCTCGTGCTGCGATCCACCGTGGACGGCGGGGCGCCGTTCGCCGACCTGCTGGCGGCCGTGCGGGGCACCGTGCTGGACGCCTTCGCCCACCAGGAGGTGCCGTTCGAGCGCGTGGTGGACGAGGTCGCCCCGGCCCGGGACACCAGCCGGACGCCGCTGTTCCAGGTCATGGTGGTGCTCCAGAACCTGCGCGAGCAGGCGATGGAGCTGCCGGACCTGCGCGCCGAGGACGTGGACGCGCCGATGGCCACCGCGGCCTTCGACCTCACGCTGGAGTTCCAGGAGGTGCCGGACGGGCTGCACGCGGCGATCACCTACAACACCGACCTGTTCGACGCCGACACCATCGCCCGGCTGGCGGGCCAGCTCACCGTGCTGCTGCACGCCGTCACCGACGCCCCGGACGCCCCGCTGGACGACGTGGAGCTGATGTCCGGCGAGGAGCGGGGGCGGTTGTTGGCGGAGTTGGACCGCACGGGTGCGGTGGTGGCGCCGGTGACGTTGCCGGAGTTGTTCGCGGCGCGGGTGGTGGGGTCGCCGGAGGCTCCGGCGACCCCACCACCCGCGCCGCGAACAACTCCGGCAACGTCACCGGCGCCACCACCGCACCCGTGCGGTCCAACTCCGCCAACAACCGCCCCCGCTCCTCGCCGGACATCAGCTCCACG
>DATMJT010000261.1:0-2669 GCA_035553735.1 Pilimelia sp. | reverse complement strand
CCCCGATTCCCCACGGTGACGTCAACCACCGCCCCGGCGGTGCCGGCCGGGGCCACCACCGTCAGGCTCACCTGCCCCCGACTGGCCACGTACGCCGGCACCCCGCCGAAGGAGACCACCGGACTCTGCGGGAAGTTGGCGCCCAGGATCATCACCAGCGTGCCGCCCGTCTCGGGACCCGTGTTCGGCAGCACCGAGCTGATCGTGATGCCGTCCTGCGTCACCGGTGCCGGCTGCGGCAGCGGCGGTGCGGCCGGGGGCGGCGTACCCGGATCGGCCGGCACGCCCGGGGCCGGCTGGCCGGAGCCGCTCGACGGGGTGGTGTGCCCGCCCGCGGCGCCCCCCGCGGCCGG
This sequence comes from Pilimelia sp., assembly GCA_035553735.1. Taxonomy (GTDB): domain Bacteria; phylum Actinomycetota; class Actinomycetes; order Mycobacteriales; family Micromonosporaceae; genus DATMJT01. Next base: position 2,316 of record DATMJT010000261.1, on the reverse strand, counting down.
GCTCTCCGGTGCCGCGGCGGCCGGGCCGGTCGGGCCGGGCACCGCCGGACCGGGCCCTACCGGACCGGGCCCTACCGGACCGGGCCCTACAGGACCGGGCCCCGCCGGACCGGGCCCGACCGCACCGGGGGCCGATGCGGACGGACCGGGTGCGCCCGGGCCGGGAGCTGACGGCTGTCCCGCTTCCGGCACCGTGAAGAACAGCGCGGCGGACTGCCCGTACGCGTGCTGCCGGTCCTCCACGGCGACCACGTCCACCACGAGGGCGTAGTCCCCGGCCGGCAGGGTCGTGCCGAGGCTGACCTGCGCGCCGTCGCCCGCGAGCACACCGGCGTCGACCCCCTCGACGGGGCCGAGCAGCACCTGGGCGTTGCCGTCGGTCGTGGTGGCCTCGCCCCCCACCAGAACCGGGTGGTCGACCACTCCGTAGGTGGCCCCGTCCACGGCGGCCAGCAGGGCGGCCTGCCAGGTGACCCGCGCGTCCGCCGGGATCACCTCCGGCGAGGCGCTGACGGTCAGCACGGCCGTGTGCGGCCGGTTGGCGACGAAGTCGTGGAAGCCCTCGCCGCTGACCGCCGGGTCGGACAGCGCGCCCGGCCGCAGGGCCCGTTCGGCGTTGAGCCGACCGCCGGTGACCGCGCGTCCCGCGTACGCCGGTGACACGTCCACGGCGCTCAGCAACACCTCCCTGACCTGGGCCGGAGTCAACCGCGGCCGCTGCGAGAGCAGCAGCGCCGCGGCGGCCGTCACGTGCGGGGCCGCCATCGAGGTGCCCTGGAGGGCGCCGTACCGGCCCTCGGAGACCGTGGAGGCGATGTAGTGCCCGGGGGCGAACAGGTCGACCGAGGCGGCGCCGAAGTTGGAGAACGAGGCGGCCTGCTCGTTGGCCGTGGACGCGCCGACGGCGATCACGTTGTCCTGTGGCAGGCTCGCCGGCCAGGTGGGCGTGGAGTCGGTGTTGACCGCGTCGTTGCCAGCCGCCGCCACCACCAGTACGCCGCGGCTGCGGGCGTACTCGACGGCGCTCTCCAGCGGCGCCGCCGCCGCGCGGGGAGCCCCGGGGCTGGTGCCGAAGCTGGCGTTGACCACCCGGGCGCCGTGGTCGACGGCGTACCGGATGGCCTGCGCCGCGTCGGAGAGGTAGAGGCTGCCGTTCGCGGTCACCTTCAGGGACATGATCCGGACCCCGGGAGCCAGGCCCGCCACGCCCTGCCGGTTGTTCGGGATCGCCGCGATCGTGCCGGCGATGTGCGTGCCGTGGTCGTTGCGGTCCGCGAGGTCGTAGGTGGTGGCGTCCCGGTGGACGAAGTCCCAGCCCGCGCAGTCGTCCACGTAGCCGTTGCGGTCGTCGTCCACCCCGTTGTCACAGGACGTCTCGGCGGTGTTACGCCACAGCGGCGGCAGGTCGGGGTGGTCGGGCTGGATGCCGGAGTCCACCACGGCGACGACGACCCCGGCGCCGGTGGCCCGGGTGTTGGCCTCGGGCCCGTCCACGTCGGCGTCGGGCAGTGCGGGGAAGCCGCCGACCGTGCCGCCCCGGTTGTCCAGGCCCCAGAGCAGCGAGGAGTACGTGTCGTCGGTCGCGCTCAGGTGCAGCACGAGATCCTCGACCGCAGCCAGGCCGGTGCGGGCGGTCACATCCCGCGGCGACAGCGCGCCGACCACCCGCCACGTGGTCTCGTCGACCGCGGACACCTCGACCACGTCCGGGTCCTGGACGAGCGCGCGCAGCGGGGCAGGCACCCGCACCACGGGGCCGTCGGCGGGCGGGGCGTCGGCCGGCGTCGGGCTGGCCGGCGGCTCGGCGCCGCGGTGCTGCGGCCCCTCCCCCGCGGGCGCGGGCTGCGGGGCGCCGCCCGGCGCCGCGCCCCCGGCGGTGACATCCACCACCGACCCGTTGTCCAGGACCGCGACGACGCGCGACCCGCGCCGCTCCAGTCGCTGGATCCGGCCCTCGTAGCGACGCAGCTTGGCCACGTCCAGGCCGGGCGCCGCACCGGCGCCGCCCGGCGCGGGCGGCGGCTCGGCCGCCGGGAGACCGGCGGGCAGGTCGGCGAACGGCGGCGCACCGGACCGGCCCCCGGCCGTCGCGCCCGTCGTGAACCCGGCGCCGCCCGCGGACAGGCCCACGACCGTCGCCGATCCGGCGCCCGCGGACAGCCCAGCGCCCGTTGTGAACCCGGTGCCGCCCGTGGACCCCGCACCGGTGACCCGCCGGGCGCCACCCTCGCCGGGCGGCGCGCCGCCCGCGCCGCCGACCCGGACGCTGGCCGCCACGGCAACCGTGGGGGTGTCGGCCGGGATGCTCACCAGAAC